>CADBTE010000372.1 GCA_902797455.1 uncultured Planctomycetota bacterium
CGCCAAAACCGCCGGACCGTTGAAGTTTTCGGGGACCAGAAGGATGGATCTGGTCCGGTCTTCACGCCCGAAGAGCTCCACGAGCGCCTGACAGTCGCTCAGACGGCGGGCGACCGACACCTTCCACGAGGGATTGACCCGAAAATGCCGGCCGTAAGAGAGCACATGGGCGTCCCAGAGGGTCGGGTTTTCGGTGTATTTGAGCATATCGCGCACACGCGGGGCGAACGATTGCTCGCACAGCTGGCAGCCGGTGGACGGCTGCGGGATTTTTTCGACCCCAAAGCGGCTGCGTGCCAGGGCGATTAAGCCGCTTCGCCCCCGACCGGTGCAGGAAAAAAGACGTTCGCGGCAGACCAGACCGGACTGTTCCGGTTCGGTGATCGGGAGGACCTTGGCGCTTAACGGACGCAGGAGTTTGCCGGCCAGGCCCGACTCGCTGGCGATGAGCGACAGCTGGTGCATCATCTGACTGTGCGGACGCTGACCGACCACCTCGCCGGTGGCGACAAAATCGGCACCGCGGCGAATCATCACGTCACGGGCGCGCCGCAGCATCATCGTCCGGCAGTCGATACAGGGATTCACCGCTTTGCCGAACCCCCAGCGCGGTTTTTTGAGCATCGCCGTGTAGTCGTTGGCGAGCGTTTCGACCAATACCTCGATCCCCAGCTCTCGGCCGAGACGGCACGATTCCTCACAGCCGTTATGGAAAGGGGTGACGATATTCAATCCTGTGACGCCGATGTTTTGCGCCTGAAGGATACAGACCGCCAGAATCGAGTCCAGTCCGCCCGAGAACAGTACTATCGCCTCTGCCACCGTTTGCCCCTAATAAACCAGTTTGCCCCGGAATGCCCGTCATCTCCGCGGCCAAGCGCGAAACCAAAACTACCGGCGAAGATTATACCCGCTGCGGCGTTTATTTCTAGTAAGCGGGAGACTTCCCGTGTCAGCTGCGTCTTAAATCGGACAGAAGGTTGACCGCCGCCGGGACAAAAAGAAACAGCGGAATCCACGCTCCGAGTATGGGGGAGCCCGAACGGGAACCGAAATAGGCGCCGGCGAAAGTTGTCCCCATAAACAGACCCGCGGCCAACAGACCGTTGGCGATCCCCGCCAGCGGTTTTTTATTCGCCGAGAGAAAGAGAATCGGAAGCCCGAGCATCAGCGGGAGGATATCGAAAATTGGCCTCAAAACCCGCTGATGTACACGAAACTTAAGGTCCCTGGCCGCCTTCGAGGCGATATCCTGGGCCGCGTTGGCGGTAATCGACGGATTTCCCACGGCGGCGATCAGCTGAGCGGTCGAGGCGTTGAATTTCCAGTTATCACCGGCGGCTAAGATCATGGGGGGGAGCCCCGTGACGATGAAGCAGTCGGTCGGCTCCAGGGAAGGGGTATCACTGGGGGAATAAAGGATGATGGTCTGCGCTGAGTCGGTCGGTTTTTCCGGCTCGTTATCCCCTTCGGATGTCGTCGGTTCTTGGGCGGAGATCGGGGTACCGGAGTGCGCCTTGCCGAGCAGATCGAGCGACGGGGAGGAGAGAATCTCTTTGGGGCGGCGGACGTTGCGCAGAAGGTAGCCGTTGGGAAGATTGTCATCTTTGGGGTGCCACTGGGCGCTTTCGGCGGTCAGTTCGCTGCCGTAGCGCGACAGCAGCGCCGGGAGTGAGACGATCGGCTCGTTAATGATTCCCTGATTGGGGAGAATGGTCTGACCGCCAATCTTAATGTGGGTAAAACTGTCGGTCATCTTAAAGACGGGGTATTCCGTTCGGTTTTCCGCTAACCCCTGCGGGGTCTGAATAATTTGGACGGCGTGAGCGGGGATGAAAAACTCTCTGGTCCAAAAAGCGAAACCGCAAAGGATCAGTCCGACGATGAGCATAGGGGTCATCAAGCGGCGATACGGGACCCCCATCGCCTGGAGGGCGATCAGCTCGTTTTTGCGGATCATCGAGCTGACGACCATCATCGTTGAGATCAAAACCAGCATCGGGAGGAGCATATCGATTCCGGTGGCGCCTCGGTAGAGGTAATATTCCAAAAGAATCGACCAGGCCGGGCGATCCCCTTTGACGGAGAGGTAATCCTGGTTGGTCGTCAAGTCGGCGACAACATACAGGCCGCCGATCACGCAGGTCCAGAGCAAAAGCCAGGTCACGAACCGGCGGATGAGGTATCGATCGATGATTTTCATCGTTGGTGGGAAACTTTTACGGCGTTTGATCTATCTAAAAATGCGTGGAACACCCACGGATGTACTGTTTTGTTACTTTGGCGAAAAGGGAGAAAAAAATCAAGAGGAACTCGGCCGTTTTTTCGTTATTTCCCGGGGCTTTTTCCCTGTACCTAGACTATGTTAAGGGGGACGTGGTATAATCTTGCGATGGCGGGGATTTGTTCTAAGGAACCGCCCGCCGACGCTGTTGGGGGAATCTCCGGCGGCGGTCGACAGAAGACAAAGGATTCGAAAAAACCATTGGGAGCTTTCCTCGTTGCCGCGGGAAGCTTTGGAGAAAGACAGTGCAGGAAATCAAAGAACGGTTGGAGCGTGACTTAGCCAATGCCAAGAGCGCGGCCGATGTTGAGCAGATCCGTGTCCATTACCTCGGCCGCAAGGGGTGTATCACCACGCTGGCCAAAGGGACCGACTTTAGCCGTTTTTCGCCCGAAGAGAAAAAGCAGTTCGGGATCCGGCTCAACCAGCTGAAAAATTTCGCCGCCGAGGCCATTCAAAAGGCAAGTCAGCAAGCCGGCGCCGCGGCGCCAAACAAGAAGGCACCCGCGCTGGACCTTACCGCTCCCGGGGCCGGACGCCGCCTTGGAGCGCTGCATCCGATCACGCTCACCCAGATGGAATTGGAGGATATCTTTCAGGGGATGGGGTTTTCGGTACTGGCCGGGCCCGAGGTCGAGTCGGAGTATTTTTGTTTCGAGGCGCTGAATATCCCGCACGATCACCCGGCGCGTGACATGCAGGATACCTTCTGGCTGAAGAACAACCTGATCCTCCGGACCCACACCTCCGCCAACCAGGTTCGAACGCTTCTGCGCTTCGGCGCGCCGATCCGGGCGGTCTTCCCCGGGCGCTGCTTCCGTTACGAGGCGGTTGACCCAAGCCACGAGAACACCTTCTATCAGTGCGAGGGATTGGTGGTCGATGAAAACATCTCGGTGGCCAACCTCATTGCCGTGATGAAGACCCTTTTAAGCGAGGTCTTCCGCCGCGACGTAAAGGTCCGTCTGCGTCCGGGGTTCTTCCCCTTCGTCGAGCCGGGCTTTGAGCTCGATTTGAATTGCCTCCTGTGCGGAGGGAAGGGGTGCTCGACCTGCGGCGACGGCTGGATCGAGCTTATCCCCTGCGGATTGGTCCACCCCGAAGTGCTGCGCCACGGCGGGATCGACCCGACAAGATACAGCGGGTTCGCGTTTGGCATTGGCCTGACGCGTCTGGCGATGATGAAATACGGGATCCGCGATATCCGATCACTCAACGCCGGCGATTTGCGCTTCAATAAGCAGTTCGCCGTGCTTTAGGTCTGGGGTTTCTTCCGGGGACGCTGGGATCAAGACGTGTTTTTTGACCGTTTCCCCGGTATTTTCACCCAGGGAACGCGAAATTTTTCGGAAAGAGGCGTATTTGATGGTAACTAAAGATACCCGGCGGGAAACATATACCTGACGCAACAGGGGGTATTCGCCCGGCGGCAAGAGGGAAACAACCGCTTTTTGTGTGGAAAGCATTTGGGGCATTTCCGCGGGACGAAAGGCAATAGAAATTAAAAAGGAGGACAAAATGAAGATCTTCCGACGTGATGGGTTTTTCCGACGTGAGGGGGTTCGTTGGTTACTCGGGATGTTCGTTTTGTTCATCCCTTTCGCGGCGGCGCGCGCCGACAACGAAATCCTTCTGACGATGCCGTTTTCCGAAAGCAGTACCGTTCCGGCCAGTGGGACGGACTCCAGACAGATTCTCTCCACCGAGGATTCGATCCCTTCCACCAAGACAGTTACGATCAGGCGTTCTTCGGATGACGCGGCCGCGGCAGTGCCGTCGGTTCTGACGCCCGAATCGGTTCTTCGCCTGCTGGCCGCCGGAAACGCCGAGGTGATCGGCGATGCGGCCGAAGCCGACGATCTCCCGGTTCTGTCGACCGACGACGATCGTTTCCCCGCGGTGACGGTTCTTTACTCCGACGGTGCCTCCCTCCCGACCGATATCTTCGGTCTGGACGAGGGGGACGTCTACCAGGTTCCTCTGCGTGCAGGTGTCTGTACCGCCGAAGAGATGGACGATTTTGAGTACGGCATTGTCAATCTTCGGACCCCGCTGGCGGTGATTCTGACCGATTATCCGAATCCCGACGTCCAGTACATGGTCGAGAACTACGACCGTCTCAAGGGGGTCGCCGAAAAACAGCTCGCCGCCGCTAAGAAAAACCCGCCGAAGACATTCACCAACAACAGACCCGTCGATGACGATATCCTTCTTTACACGCTGGTTGGTCCGGCGGTGGCTCGTGCCAAGGCGGCTAATCCCGACATGTCCGATGACGACATGATCACCGTTGTCTCCGAAGCGATCGCCTGGCAGTCGGTCGAGACGATCCTCAGTGAGTCTGATGCCGCCTGCGACCTGATCAGGAACAAACAGCTCAAGCTGGTCGCGGCGATGGTTGACAACGTTTCCGGCCGTGTCCATTGGCTCGGGGAACATCCTCTCCAGAAGGAATTTCTCAAAGAAATCCCGAAAGAAATCAAGGCCAAACGTGAAAAATCGACAGTAATCGTTGAAAGCGAGGTGACCGACCCGCTTCCCGAAGAGCGGATTGTTGAGTACATCGAAGGGTCTGAAATGGCTGATGGCGGCTGTACTTGCTGTCAGTACATCGCCCCGTACTATATGACGATCGACCCCTATGTTCCCTGCTGGCGGCTTTTCTATCCCCGCTGCTGGTACTACCGTCCATGGTATGGCTGTGGTGTCACCTGGTTTGTCCCGTATCCGTACTTCGACCCCTGGTACTACGGCTATGGTCCCTATGTCCCCTACTGGAACCGCCCCTGGTACGGTTTCCACCTCGGGTTTGCTGTCGGGTTCGGGATCGGTCTGCATATCGGTTACGACTTCCGTCCGTGGTACCGACATTGGGATCGTCCCTGGTATCGCCACCCGTGGTCCCACCGCGGTTGGGACCACGGCGGATACCATGACCGAATCTACCGAATGCCTCACCACGGTCCCGCACCGGGCCATCGCGGCGGTCCCGGTGGTTACGGCCGGCCTGATGGTCCCGGTCGTTATCCTGGTGTAGGTCCCAGTAAGGGACCCAGCAGGAACATTATTCTGCCCGGTAAGGGACCTAGTGGTCCCAGTACTGGTCCTGGCAAGGGACCCGGCGGTCCTGGTGTTGATCCCGGCAAACGCCCCGGTGGCCCTGGTTTTGGCCCTGGCAAAAGACCCGATGATCCCGGCAAACGCCCCGGTGGCCCCGGATTTGGCCCTGGCAAAAGCCCCAGTGATCCCGGCAAACGCCCTGTCGGTCCCGGTTTTGACCCTGGCAAACGCCCCGATGATCCCGGCAAACGCCCTGTCGGTCCC
>CADBTE010000373.1 GCA_902797455.1 uncultured Planctomycetota bacterium
ATTTCCTCCAGCGCCTTCGGGTCGTCGATCGGCGCCGAGCCGGCCTTCAACATCGTGAACTGGTCTTTCGTCTGGGCCGCCAGCACATAGCGGACCTCAACGCCATCCCAATCAATTGCCAATATTCGAGCCATCGCGGGCCTCTCCCATTACCTGTCGTCTGTCACGAAATCACGACTTGTCGTCTGTCACAAAAACGCGCCGTTACCCTTTGCACTGGAGCATCCGCTCCAGCGCCAGCAGGGCCGGCTGAGCTATTTCACGTTCAACGGTCACCACCCCGTCCGGGTACCCCGATTCGATCCCCTCCAGCGCCCGGCAGACCGAGGCCAAGGTGATCGTGTTCATCGAATGGCACATCGGCATCTCGTCGGAGAGGGGGAGGATGGTCTTCGTCGGGAAGTCTCTTTGCAGGGCCTCGACCATCCGCCGTTCCGTCCCGATCGCCCACACCGACGCGTCCTCGGCGGCGGCGACCAGGTCGAGGATTTTCTTCGTCGAACCGGCTTCGTCCGAACGGGCGACCACCTCGCGGGGGCACTCCGGGTGAACCACCACCTTCACGTCGGGCCGGGCCCGCCGCGCCCGGTCGATCTGCTCGACGGTAAAGCGCTGATGCAGCGGGCAGAAGCCGTCCCAAAGAATCACCTTCGCCGCGCCAACGGCGTCGCGGTCCAACTCGGCGGCCGGCGTCAATTCCTCGACCGACCCGGCCGGGAGGAACCCGTCGCGCACAAGCTGCTGGACGTTCGTTTTAACCACCGAATTTCCCCCATGGTACGAGAAGACCTGCTCGGGGGGGAACCCCATCCAGGCGGCGACATTGCGCCCCAATTGCTGATCGGGGAGGAAGAAGACGCGGCTGTCGGGGTTGGCGAAGACACGGCGCATTACCGCCAAGGCGTTCGACGAGGTGCAGGCGTAACCGCCATGCTTGCCGCAGAAGGCCTTCACCTCGGCCGACGAGTTGACATAGGTGACCGGGACAAGCCCCTCGGTTCCGACCGCCTCGCCGAGCAGCCGCCAGGCGTTTTCCAGTTCGGCGAGGGTCGCCATATCGGCCATCCGGCAGCCGGCGTCGGGGTTCGGGGAGACGACCGTCACGCGCCGGTTCCCTTCCCTTTTGGCGTTGGCCAAGATGTCGGCCGTCTCGGCCATAAAGCGCACGCCGCAAAACAGTATCACCTCGCAGCCGCTCTTGGAAGCGGCCGCCGAAAGACCGTACGAGTCGCCGACATCATCGGCGATCGCGAGGATCTCCTCTTTCTGGTAGTAGTGGACGAGTATCCGCAGGCGGGCGCCCATGCGTCGGCGAATCGAATCGATTCTGTTCCGAAGCGTTTCCTCGGGTATGCTCTGATAGTAGGAAAGGGGTTTCCTGGTCACTGGACGGGCTGTTCCTTTCTTAGAACGACACTTTTAGAGAGCGTTTGCTTCTCGGACACGTAACGGCGGGTTCTTCAGACGGTGCGGCGGGCGCGGCCGCGCGGCCACACCGGCGGCCTCCATTATAACCGACGGGCAGACGTAATTCCAGACCGCGTGCGCAAAAGGGGTCCCCGGCGAAAAACCCACTCTTGCCGACCGGCCGGTTATGCGCGATAATTTATCGGCGTCCACCCGCGCCGCTCATCTAACGGCGGCGCGGCGAATACTCACCGACACGCCGCGGCAGCACAAGGAACCTTCAACCGATGTCAGAAGATAAGAAGCCAGAAGAACAAAAGCCGGAAGACAACACCACGCGGGCAAACACCAATGACCCGAACCATCTCCCCAAGGACGTCCCCCTCCCTCCCCCGTCGCTGACGATGCTCATCACCACGCTGGCGTCCCAGGCGATGGTCTCGATGGGAATCTTCCCCAACCCGGCCACCGGCAAGTCCGAGTTCTACCTTCACCAGGCAACCCACTTGATCGACACGATCCAGCTGATCTACGACAAAACCGCGGGGAACCGCAGCGAAGAAGAGACAGACACCATCGAAAAGGTACTCAACGAGCTTCAAATGCTCTACGTCGCGGCGGCCAACGAGAAAAAAAGACGAGACTCCGCCGCGTGAAACATCACGTTTCACGTGAAAATAGGCAGTTTAGGTAAAATAGATAAAGCCGCGGCACGTTCATTTATCACTAAATGAATGAACCGCGGCTTCTCGCCCTAAACGAAACGGTTCCTTTCTTTTCCAAACGCGCGGCTTTCCGTACCGCGCGCCGCGTCTGCTGTCGGGCTAAAACCCGGTATTTCAGACACCCGGGGTCGGATAACCGCCGGTCGGCGCGATTCCGCGGCCGGTGCCGCACGGATCACAGGCGCCGCAGGTCGGCGCGCAGGCCGGACCACACGGTTCGCACGCCTGAGAAACAGCCGTGCACGGAGCGGCGCAGCTGCCGCCCATACCGGCGCCGGCACCGCCGCCGAACGGAGCCGGCGAGGAATAGATCACCTGATCCTGAACCGGGGGGGCCGATTGTGCCGCGTAAGACTGCGTCGGGACACGGGACCCGTTCCGGGAGAAGCATCCGCCGGCAGATTTACAACCCACGGACAGCCCAGCGGCCAAAAGAGCAATCATCGCAATCGCAACACAGTTTTTCATAGCTTTTCTCCACTCTTTAGAGCAAAATGCCATCTCCTCTTGATGGCTCCATCGTCGGAAACCTGGTTCGTCTTCGCCGCGGAAAGGGTTCTCGGCACTGAGCGAACCGCCGTCTGTGATGAAGCGCCTTTCGCGGCACGCGATCGGACCGCGCCAAAGGCGCCGTTCATCACCAAACCGGACGTGTTTTCCAGCGCTGATACCGCACAGCCCTGGGTCTACCGTCGATTGCCTTTAATTCTAACCACAATTTTGCGCGATAGCAAAAAGAAGCTCCGGAAATGAGCCCCTTTTTTGGGGGGTATTTCGGCCGCGAACAGGCATAATCGGCACAACCGGACCATCTTCCCAGAGGCCCCCCCGAAGATAAATCACAACACAAAAGCACTCCTTAACCGATACAACCGGCACAGCTTAACAAAAGACACCCTTATCCGGTCTATTTCGATAATAACGGTCGCAAAAAAGCTTTATTTTGAAGGGGAGATAACCGTTTTTTCTCGATGAGCATCCCCATTTTGTCACCCAGCAAAGCCCCGCCGCAGGAAGACAGGGGCCCTTATGGGGAAATAGGAGCTTCAGGAGCAAATGTGATGGATACATTCCTTGATAACCTGCGTTCGCTGATCATCGCGGTCGCCGCCGCGGCTGTGTGTTACGTGCTCTTTCTGCTGGTCTTCTCCGACAAGAAAGCCGCGCGGGAGGGAGATTATCCGATCTACTCCGGCGGCACCAGCGTCGCCGAGGCCCAGCCGCACGCCGACGCGCTTCCCTCAATCGAGGACGAGGCGGTCCGCGTGGTTCGCCAAACCTTCGGCGGCGATCTCAGCGCGGACAGTAATATCAGTGTGACCGAAGATATCCGGACGGCCGACACCGCCGCCGACATCGCCTCGGCCGACATCGCCGATACCGCCGACACCGCCGCGAGCGATACCCGGCGCAATCGTGACCTGAGCTTCGCCCTGGGCGCGTCGGACTCTATCGCCGAGAAGGCGAACGAGGCGTTCTACCAAGCCGCCTCGCTCCCGAGTGATTCCGGTTTCCGGTTCACCGAAACCTCGATGGAAAAAGAGCAAACCGAAGAGCTTGCCGACACCGGCGCTTCGGCCCCCCTGACCGAAATCACGCTTCCTTTTGAACTGGCCGACACCACCGCGGTCGACACCGCCGCCGAGACCGACGCCGCCGACAGTGATGATTTCTTCGCCGGCCAAATCGACGCCGCCGACAGCAAGGCCGATGAGCTCTTCGCCGATACGCTCGGCGTTTCCCGGTCGATCGAAATCACCGAAACCGCCGCGGCCGCCGAAAACGCCGCCGAGAGCAGCGATATCGAGGACGATGATTTCTTCGTCGATGAAATCGATATCGCCCAGAGCAGCACCATCGACACCCCGGCCGACGTGATCGATATCGCCCAGAACAATACCATCGACACCCCGGCCGACGCGATCGATATCGCCCAGAGCAATACCACCGACACCCCGGCCGACGCGATCGATATCGCCCAGAGCAATACCACCGACACCCCGGCCG
>CADBTE010000374.1 GCA_902797455.1 uncultured Planctomycetota bacterium
ATTCACCACGGTGGTGTCGGCCGGCGGGGGGAGGTTTCGCGCTAAGGAGGCCGCCAGCGCCGCGTTTGCCGCGCGCGTAGCGAAGATCCGCCCGAAACCGGACATATCGTAGCGCCTCAGGAGCCCCCCGAACGAACCGCTTTTGCCGCCGGAGACCAAACTGTCCATCGTCGGACGGATGTTGAACGGCTGGCCGGGCGTGATGTTCGGGCGGTCGAGCGTGATGGGGGAGTATCCCGAGTTGAACCGGGTCTCTACCCCCAGACCGAGACTCTCGGTGGTCGAGGTGGTCGCGGTGCCGGCGGTTTGACCCCAGCCGTGAGCAGCCGCGAAGAACGTCAGGAGGATGCCTCCTAAAAGCAGCGCCGCGCCCGATTGTTGGCTCGCCTTGTTCATCGTTCAAACCTGAAAATGGTATTTTGCTCCCGCGGCCGGAGGGCGCCTTCGCCCGGCGGCCGCCGGTTTTACTGCAGCCGGGAGTCAGTACAGCCGGGAGTTCGTCTGGTCGGCTAAGATCGGGGCGGCCTGGGTAAGCTTTCCCTCACTGTTGACGTAACCTTGAGTTAAATACTGGCCGTCGGCGGTCGGGCCGGTCGCGGCTCGGATATCGTCGAACGTCAATTTTCTGCCGGTCATGCGCGGGGCCGGGCCGCCGGTTTGGTTCTGACCGGCGGCCGCCGCGGCGATGCCCCCGGCCGCGTTGTTCATCGCCGTTAAGGTCGGATGGTCGAAGACCGTTCCCTCGGGCGCGTCGACCCAGCGGCCGCTGTTCTTCTGCTCGAGGTACGACGCGTAGCGGCTGTGTTCGTCGATCGGCTCCGACGCCGGGGCGTTCCGGACCTGGCGCGCCATCTGCTCGGACATATCGATCACCGACGGCTCGGCGGCGGTCTTTTCGGCCGTTTCCTCGCCGTCTTCGGCCGTCCGCTCGGGGTTATTGTCCTGCGGGGCATTCATCGCGTCAAGACGGCGCTTTTCTTCTTCCGTCAGATTGGTGGAGGGGTTCGCCTCTTTGTACTTCCTGGCCCACTCGACCGGGTCGAGCGTCTTTTCGTCCTGAGCCCCTTCGCCCGCTTTCTTGGCGGAGACGATCCCCTCGATGCGGGTGTAGGTGATTCCCGAGGCGACCTGGTCGCGCGTCTTCGTGTCGTTGAAGACCGTTAGAATGGAGATGTTCTCCGGCGGGTCGTCAATTTCTCCCAGATCGAGCCAGATATGATAACTGTAGCCGCTCTTCTTATCGAACTTCCGCTGCGAGTTGAGCTGCTCGGAGGTGAGGACCAGCCGCGCGTACGGCTCGGTCAGCTCGATCCCTTCGTCGCTGCCGGCGTAGACGTAAACGATCAGCTCGCCGTCGACGGCGATCGAACGGGTGTGGTCTTTCTCTTTAAAGAATCGGACCACGCCGGCCTTCCCCCGGCGAAGCTTCTTGGTCGGGTCGTTCAGGCGAAAAGGACCGTAGTCGGACCAGTGATCTTGAATATCGGCCGGCTTCTCGGTGACGATATCTCCCCAGAAAACGAACCTATGACGCTCGATCGAGGTACAGCCGCACAGAAGCGCCGGCAGTATCCAAACAAGCGCCGCGCCGAACCCCCAAAGGGGGCTTCGGGTGATCGCCCGGGGGAGAGGGCCTCCGGCGGTCTGGCTTTGTGGGTGCCTGGGTAAAAACACGGGAGAATCTTCTAAACTGCTGCGATGGTTCTGTGGATCGGTTTTCCGGGGGTCATTCCTCGGGGCGGGCCGAGGCGGGGGCGCTTCCGGCGCGCGGCGTCTGTCTGGTCACACCTTCGGGCAGCTTCTCGACCGGAGGCATCACCGCGTTGGGATTGCTGATCGCCGGGCCCGACGCCGGGTAGTCGCTGGATGGGTTATAGGGGTAGCGCGTCGACGGCGGGACCTCTTCCAACTTGTCCATCTCGAGGAACGGGATGGAACGAACCGGATTTTGCGACGGCTGGGGCTGCCGCGCCAGCGGGTCGTACAGACCCATGCTGCCGTTGATCGCCATCGCGTCGGCCAGACACCAGCTCATCTTCGAGGCCTCGATCCGCTTGATTCGCTCGGAATCGCTGCGGTCGCGGATGATGCGCGGGGTCATCACAATGATCAGCTCGCGGCGCTCCTCGCTCGCTTTGTCGTACCGGAAGAGCCAGCCGACGACCGGGATATCGGACAGCAGCGGGACCCCGCGCGAAATCTTGGTCTTCGAGCTGGAGATCAAACCGCCGAGCATAACCGTCTCGCCGTCGACGGCGCTGACCGCCGTCATGACCTGGGTCGTATCGATCGTCGGGGACTTAATGACCTGGTTTCCGGAGGTATAGACCGGGATGGCGTCGCTGTCGCTTCCGAGCGATGATTTCTCGGCGCCGATTTCCATAATCACGCGGCCGTCTTCACTGATACGGGGCGTGACCAGCAGAATGAGCCCGACGTTCGCTTCGGTGACGTTCGAGGTGACCGAGTAGCTGCTGGTCGTCGTTCCCGAAATGCGGGGGACGCGCTGACCGATCAGAATGAACGCCTGCTGGTTGTCCATCGCCTGAATCTGCGGCCGGCTGAGAATCTGGATTCGGTTCTTCTCGCGCAGCGCCCGCAGAAGCAGCTGAATTGAGTTGCTGCTGGCGGACAGGACCAGGCCGCCGTAGCCCAGATCGGTACTGGTGCGTCCCATCCCCAGCGCGCTGACGGCCGTTCCGGCCAGATCGGTCGGGTCGGCGCTGGAGAGGAAGTTGTTCCCCTGGCTGTTGTTCGAGATGAGGTCAAACCCCGGATTCCCCGTGGCGCTGTTCACGCCGTTGGTGACCGAGGTGACCAGACTGCGGTCGAAGGCGATCTCGTCCTGCAGGCCCGCCTCGAAACCGAACTCTTCATCGTCAGAGAGGATAACCTGGGCGATGAGCACCTGGATATCGACCTCGGCCGGCTCCTTGTCGAACGATTCGATCAGCTTGGTGATCTCTTGGAGGTATTTCGGCGTGGCGCTGACGATGACCGAGTTGGTGTTCCCTTCCGGGACGACGATCACCTGGGAGTCGAAGAGCTGATAGTCGGAGACCGATCCGCTCGACAGCTCCAAGCGCTGCTTTTCGGTCAGGTAGCGGTTGACCGCTTCGGCAATGGCCGAGGCGTTGACGTTGCGCAGCTGAATCACCTGCTCTTGCCGCTCGGAGGTATCTTTGCGGTCCATCGCGATGATGAGCGAGTCGATGATCTTCAGATCCAGGGGCGAAGCGGCAATCAGAAGACAGTTGCTTCGCGGATCGATCGAGAATCGGACCGGTACGAACGACTGTTCCCCCTCGGCGTTGGGAATCGACGGCATCTGGCCGCCGCCGGTGGGGAGCAGCTGCTGGAGCGTCTTCATCACCTGGGTGGCGTCGGCGTAGCGCAGCGGGAACATCTTGATCTGGCCGGTGGCCGGTGAGGTGTCGAGCATCTCGATCAAGGTCCCGATCAAGTCCATGCAGTCGGCCGGAGCGGTGACGATGAGCTGATTGTTCTGAATGTCGGAGGAAAGCTGCACGTCACGCATGATCCCCGATTCGATCAGTTTGCGGCTGTCGGCGTCGACCGTCATGATCTGCAGGATCGGGTACTTTGCCTCGCTGGAAGGGAGCGTTCCCTCCATCGCCGGAAGAATCGCCTGGGAGATCGACTTGCGGATGTCATCGGCCAGCGAGTGGCGCAGACGGAATGTCTTGACCTGGAGCTTGGTGTTGGAGCGGTTGACGTCCAGCTCGGTGAGGACCTTTTTGACCTCCTCAAAGTCGTTCGCCGCCGCGTGGATCACCAGCGAGTTGGTTCGCGGGTCGGGGATGACGCGGATTCGCGGGGCCATGCCGCCGCTGTCGGGCGTCGCCGTGGTGAAGTAGTCGGTCAGCATCCGCGCGACCTCTTGAGCCGAGGCGTACTGCAGTTTAACGACTTGGATCAAACTGCCGTCGTCCTGGATCGGCTGGTCGAAGGTCTCGATCAGCGCTTTCATCGCCTTGGGCGCCTCGCCCCAGCCGACCAATAAAATGGCGTTGGGGTTCTGCAGCGCGTAGACCAGGACACGCCCCTGCTTGGTGGCGAACATCTCGTTGAAGAGACGGGCCAGCACACCGCTGAGCATCACCGAGTTGACGTGCTTGAGGTAGTGGATTTCGGTCTGCGGTTCGGCCTCGGCGGCAAGCGCCTCGATCTTATCGATCATCTCGATAATGCGTTTCGCCTCGGCTTCGGGAGCGTCGAGGATCACCATATCGAGGTCGGGGAGGACCAGCGGGACGAAGTCGGGAACCAAGTCGATCTGGTTCGGACCGGCGTCGCCGCCTCCCGGCACCGAAGCGGGGACGGAAACATCGCCGCCGAGACTGCCGAGCCCCTCTTCCTGCCAGCTCACCGGACGGATCGGGTTGTCCCGGGCGCCCGAGGCGGCCTGCGGGGTACTGTGCTGCTGAAGCTCGAAGATCTCTTTGAGCTGCGCGGGATCGACGTTTTTGAGGAAGATGTACCGCGGACGGCTGGCGCCGGCTCTGCCGCTGTTGTCGATCGACTCGATCAGCGTCATCATCTGATCGACCAGGCGCGGGTCGCCCGAAACCGAAACCGTCTGCTGCCGGCGATCGAACGCCAGATC
>CADBTE010000375.1 GCA_902797455.1 uncultured Planctomycetota bacterium
AGTACTTCGAGGCGGCCGACGAGATGGGCATTCTCATCGAGCCGGAGCTGCCGTACTACAACGATAATCCGTGCGAGGCATTCGAGTTCGATCCGATGCGCGATCTTGAGGAACTCTACCGCCACTACCGCCGCTACACCTCGTTCGCCTTCTACTCGATGGGGAACGAAGGGAATATCGCCCATCCCAATCCGTCGCTCAATGTCATGAACCCCATCCCCGAACATCCGGGGCTCGACGTGGAACTGCACCGGTGGTGCCGCGAAAACGACCCCGACCGGCCGGCGCAGCACCAGGACGGCGGGGAGAATACCCCCGAGAACCCCGACTTTACCTCAAAGCCATATATGATCTGGCAGCCCGGTCAGTTCGACGATCTCCCCTTCCCGTTCACCGCGCACGAATACCTGAACCTCACGGTCAAACTCGATCCCCGCTTAGAGCCGCTCTTCACCGGAACGCTTCTTTCGCCGGTCTCGATGGCCGCCTATGAGGAAGAGCTCGACGAGCTGAAACTCTCCCGCCCATGGGGGGACCGCTGCATTGTCGCGGCCCACAAACTCCAGGCGTATCAGCAGAAGGTCGGGCTCGAGTCGGCCCGGCTCGACCCGGAGTGCGACGGCTACAACTTCTGGGACTTCCTCGATCAGATGGTGGTCCAGGAAGGGGCGTACACCTCGCAGGGATATATGAACGGTTTTTATCAGGTCAAAGACGGGGGGCTTACCCCCGAGCAGTTCGCCGAGTTCAACTCCCCCCGCGCCGTTTTGTGCCGGTTCGACGCCGAGCGCCGCTGCTTTAGCGGCGGCGATGCGCTTAAGGCCGACCTGACGCTGGCGGTTTTCGGCGACGAGCCGCTGGCCGCCGGGGAAATCGACTGGACGCTCGAAACCGAAGGTCAGCGCCGCTTAAGCGGCAGCGTCCCGTTCGACGAATATGCCGTCGGCGAGGTGCGCCCCGCCGGGACGATCGAAGCGGCGCTGCCGAGGGTCGACCGCGCGGGAAAATGGACCCTCCGCGCGACGGTTCGCGCAACGGAAATCACCAACCATTGGGACTTCTACCTCTTCCCCGAGCGGGGGACCGTCTCCCTGGCGGGGGCGGCGGTCGACCCGGAGCTGATCGAATCGATCGCCGGGTACTACAGCGATGTCGTTCCGTTCGACGCCGACGACCCGAAAAAGACCGACGCGGTGATCGCCCGCTATGGCAGCGACTGCTATGAGAAGGCGATCGATGAAGGGCGGCGCGTTCTGGCGATCCGCCCGGCCGAAGGGGAGCCGAACGTCTCGCTGGGCTGGTGGTGGATGGGCTCCCAGCTCGGAACGGCGTTCGCCGACCACCCCGCGCTGGGCGGCTTCCCCCACGAAGGGTGGATGTCGCCGGGGCTGTGGTCCGAGATCGTGAAGAGCGACCCCCTCGATGTCTCGCAGACGCCGGGGGAATATCAGCCGCTGGCGCTGGGGGGCCGCATCCACGGGTATAACCTTTATCTGGGGGAAAAGCGGCAGGGAGACGCCGAAATCGTCGCCGCCTTCGGCCTGGATCTGTTCGGCGACACCCCCGAGCAGCACGCCCTGCTCGACAATTTGATCGGTTATATCCGGCAGAAGCGATAAGACAGATACACAAAAACAACAGCCGCTGAATTTAACACTCTATGCCGGGACCGCCCGCCGGCAAAAAAGGACTTCGCCATGAAACGCGCTCGACACAGTATCATTTTTTGCCCGGTGTTCGCATTTTTGGCGGTCGTCTTCCCGGCCCTTTCGGCGGAAGAAAAACAGCCCGAGCCCCTGACGCTGGTCCCCTGCCGCGTCTGCGAGCGGGCCGGCGAGGTGAGGGAACTGACGCTGACCGTCCGCGAGGACGCCGATCAAGATCCGCGGCCGCTGAGGCCGCTGGTCCGCTCGTGGAACGCGCGGTGAAGCGGTTCCATTAACCGTCGGGGTGTTCACTATATTTCATTTCCGGTAAAATTCATTTTCAAGTAAATTTCCTTTGGCGCCAAGCGCCGCAGTCATTTGAAGGGAGATACGATAATGGACGCGAAAGTTTCCAGACGAGCCGCCTTGGGGGTGATTATTGCCGCTCTGGCGGCGGGCCCGTTTGCGATACGCTCTTTGCGAAAGAAAAAACCGAACATCTCCCCCGACGAGGCCCCCTACGATAACACCCTCTCGGTCAACCCCGACTTGGTTCAAACCGACCTGTCCCCCGAACAGCTGCAGGACGCTTTGAATATGCTTCTCGCCGAGCGGGAAATGTGGCTGAAGTTCCGAGGGGTCTCGGTGACGATCAAGGTGATCCCCGGGAAGACCGAGGCCGACGCCGCCGAGCCGGCCTGCGAGGGGTTTGCCCGGCTGACGTTGGACAACGTTCATCTCGACGGCGATCTGAAGGTCTATCCCTTTGCCCTAAAGTTCGCCTACTCGCAATCGAAGGACGCCGAGCCGCTGACGGAACTTACCCTGGATCGCAACAATAATGTCCGAGAGATCAAAGGCCAATCGGTCGAGGGGCTGGCCCCGGCCTTTGCCGCTCAGCTACTGACGACCCCGCTGGAGATCTTCGCAGCGATCCCCAATCAGGCCATTCGCGATATTCTTGGCACCTCGCTTTGGACGGTGAAACAAGTTTCTCCCGATCACCTGCTCTTTGAGCCGACAAACGAACTCAACCCCGATGGATTTTTCGCCCCGGAAATGGAATTCGATCAAGGCCACTTCGCGAAGTTTGTCTCCAAGCATATGGAGGAGCAGCCGTTTACGGTGATCACGTTCGGCTCCCACGTCGAGTCGAACGGTTTTTACTATCCCAGCCGGATCCATTTCACGCTCGACCCGAATGGGAACACCTCTGTCGAGGAGACCCATCTCACGCTGATCCTTTCGGACATTAGCGTTGATGTGGGATAATTGTCGCCACCAAATCGGTGATTACGCCTCACAACCTGAAAACAATTCCTCGCTTGTACAGAAAGTTAAAAGAACGGGGTGTCAACAGAATCCGACTTGCGGCTTACAGCAGGAGTGGTTTTCATCATACAGATGATCTTTTTTTGACTCAAGAGGATTTTGACTGGCTCAATAACGAGGTTGATAAACTCAATTCAGAATTTGCCGGAGACAATATTATCGTGCAGAACGGCCAGCCGAATTTTGAACGCCGATCGGCTGAATCATTAAAAGCCGCGTGGCCGAACAGAAGCATGTGTACCGCCGGCAGAGTCTGTATGATGATTTGCGCGGATGGGAAGGTAATCCCCCGCGAGCAAATGCCCGAGACCGATGAGTATTTTTGCGGTGACCTAACCACCCAGACGATCGCGGAGGTGTGGAACGGTGACCTACTCAAAGAAATGACCTACGGGATGCCGAGAGAAAGGTTTCAGGGGCTGCCTTGTTCCGACTGCGACGAAAGAAACGAGTGTCACAACGTCATTGGTTTTTGCATTCGTGATTTGGCCGTTCATTATGGAGACATCTACCAAACGCCTACAAATTGTTACAAGAGTACGCTCCCTCACATAAGGATGACATAATCATGATAAAGGTGCTCCATTTCATCTACTCACCGCTGATGAATCTCTTGTGGATCATCTTGGGTATCCTTTGTCTTTTGAAGGCGACACGCTCGAGCGTTCTCCTTTCGCCGACTCAGGAGGTACGCCGAATCAAGGTGATCTATTACTACCTATGCGCCATCATCCTGCTGGTCTTCCTGGGGACTACAATCGCCCTCCTATCCTTTTGTCGGAAATATGACACATTTCAGGAATATATCTCGTCGCACACTATTTTAAAAATGCTTCTCGATAACTTGGAGTGGTTTATCGCGCCGGTCTACTGTGCCTTATCCATCGGTTTCAATCAATGGATTCACAGACGGACTTCTGTGACACAAAGCGATTCCGGGCATCGTATCGCCTCTTTGGACAAGTACGTTGACCTCGCCTATCTCGCGGCGATGGCAAGCGTGTTTTGCGCCTTCGTGCCGCCGATCCTCTATTTCTCTTTGTTCTACTCCGGTCCGCTGTTTTTTCTCCCCTATGTATTCTCGTTCCTTTTCGCCGCGCTCGTCTGGGGACTGTATCGGTTCCACCACCGCCGAATGCTCCCCCTGCTGCGCGGCGGGGAAACGGCCCATTTGCCTCAGAGCGAAGATTTCCGCGGAAAGCGGAATTGGGGTGTTTTCTTTGGGGATATTGCCATCATCGGGTTCACTCTCCTGCCGGTGGAATTTTTTTGCTTCTTTGATGTAATAGCCCTGTTTTCCCCTCACTCGATTCAGTTCGAAGTCTCCGCGTTGTGCACGGCCGCGTCCGTTGCTTTTGTCTGCGTTCTCTTCCTCACGATCGGCTTGTGGAGCGGGATTCCGGGAAAGCGCTGCTTAACGTTCATCGCCGTTGGGGTTTCCGTGATTGTTTTCGACATTGTTTGTCTCGGTACGCTTCGGCATACGCTCCCCCCCGAGATGCGTTCTTACGTGATCAAATATCCGCTCTTCTACCACGGAATCACGTTGCTGTGCACCTTCGGAAGTTTGATCGTCTCGGGAATCGTGGGCTTCGTCGATTACCGCCTCCGCGCCGGCCGGCGATCAAACCAAACGCCCCCGGAGCAGGCGCCGATCGGGGAATAAGCGGCGGGGGTAGAATAACCTTTTCTCGCGCGCCGCGGGGTTTTTCGAAAAGTTCGAGGAAAATCCACGCAAAGACGTTGACAAAGAAATAACGCGCACCTACAATGAAAAGTTGGCGTTCGGTGAGAAATTCCCCGCGCGGCGCGCCCCTTCGCCCCGACCGGGGAAGGGATCTCCTGCCCCGAAACCGGCGAGAGCGCCGCGCCCGCCGAAAACACAGCCGCCGCGAGAATAACCGCC
>CADBTE010000376.1 GCA_902797455.1 uncultured Planctomycetota bacterium
CCGCCGCGATAGACCCCCCCCATATTAAGAAGATACTGGTCCGCGATGCTTTCCTTGGTCTCCCACCGGTCCGTCCGCTCGATCAGGCGGCGGATCCCCGTTCCGTAGTCCAGCGCGCCGACCGCCCCGAAAATCCGGGCCGTCGCCAGTTCCGCGCTCTCTTCTTCGTTGAATCCCTCGGCCCGGTATTTTTCGGCCGTCGCTTTGGTGTGGTCGGCGACGTAGTTGGGATACGCCTCGTCTTCGAGCGCCGCGACTTTGCGGACCGCCTGGTCGAGCAGTTCGATCCGCGAGCCGACCGCGTCCCGAAACTGCCCCGAGGTCTGGATCAGCAGGTCGATCCTCGGACGGCCGAGCTGCTCGGAGGGGATCACCTCGGTATCGCGCAGCGCCCCCTTCGAGTCAAACACCGGCCGGACGCCGAGCAGCAAGAGCCCCTGCGCGACCGACAGCCCGCCGGTGCGCAGATACTCGCCCCCCCAAAGGGTGATCGCCGCGCGGCGCGGCCATTTCCCCTCGTGAGAAGCGCGGAACGATTCGAGCCACTGGTCGGTCAGGCGTTGGGCCTCCTCAAAGGTCGCTTGATCGGGCGTTCGGTCGATATTGATGCCGGCTAAATTCCGCCCGGTGGGGAGCGAGTCGGGATTCACCAGCGGGTCGCCGCCGGTCGACGGGGAAATAAACCCTCCGCCCAGCGCTTGGGCCAGATGATCGAGCTCCGAGGAGAACGACAGCGAGAGTTTTTCCGCGGCGGCGTCGGTGCCGATCTCCCCGGCGGTCGAGGCGATCTGCTCGGCGCTCCAGGGGCGGCCGATCACGTGGAGGCCGTCGGTAATGGCCGTGTTTTGCAGACGCTCCTGCTCGGCCTGTTCGGTTTCCTCCAGCGCGGGGAGCCGCGCCTCGGGGCCGGCGCGGTGAAACGGCGCTGTCAGGTGCGAGATCAGAACCGAGCGGGTTCGGCGTTTGGCCAAAAGCGCCTCGCCGATGTTGTTGATGCTGTAGACATACAGGTACGGCAGATCGCCGGCCAGCGCGTCGGGCCAGTCGTCCTCGCTAAGCAGCAGGGAATGGCCGCGGGTGAATTCCAGCGAGCCGTGGGTGCCGAAGTGCACCATGGCGTCGGCGCCGAACCGCTCCCGCGCCCAAAGGTAGGCGGCCAGGTAAAAGTGGGGCGGGGCTTTGTTGGTGCCGTGGACCGAGGCGAAGTCGTCCCCCTGCGTGTCGTCGCCGATGATCTCGGTGGTCGGCTGCGGCAAAAGCGCGATATTCCCAAAGACGATCCGGCTGACGATTAAAAAGGCCCCCTGTTCGTTTTGGCCGGTAAAGTACTGCCCCGGCGGCGGGCCCCAGACGGAAAACAGCTCCTTTCGCGCGCCGTCGCTAAGGTCTTTTTCCAGCCATTGCCGGTAGGTTTCCGCCGGGATCCGCTCGGGGTGGCCGTCGGCGAGAAACCTCTCCAGGACTCCCGGGGCCCAGGAGCCGACCTGCTTCCCCTCGGCGTCGAGCCGCCGCGAGAACGCCTCCAGTGTCGGGGGAAAATCGTCCCCCAGGTTATACCCTTGCTCGCGCAGGAACAGCAGCGTTCGGTAGAGCGATTCGATCGCGTCGAGCGACTGGGCCGTGATCGCCCCGCCGGGCTGGCGATGGTAAAAGACGGCCAGCCGCTTTTGATCGTTCGGTTTTTCCTTAAGCGCCAGCCATCGGGCGGCGCGCTGGCACAGACGCTCGATCCGGTCGGTCAGCGGCTGTCGGAAGGCCATGCCGTCGCGGCCCGGCTCCAGGGTCGAGATCGGTGTCGGTTCGGCGGCGCCGTCGAGTTCCGGCAGCGCGACGGCCAGGTTCTGATAGCTGGCCGTCATGCCGGTCGGCTCTTTCTCCCACTGCCGCCGCGATACCGAAAGGGAAATCGCCGAAAGAACCGGGACGTCCAGCTCGGAAAACAGCGCCGGCGCCTCGTCGTTGGGCAGGACGCGGCCGAGCGGAAAATCGATGACGATGTCGGGCCGGCACGCGCGCAGAAGCTCCGGGTTCTTTTTGAACCCGTAAATGCCGACGACACGAATCCCCCTCGCCTCCAGCCGGCGGATCAGGTATTCGACGGGGGCGAAGTCGCTTGTTTTCAGCGGGTTGAGAAAAGGCCCGATCAGCGCGGCGCATGGGGTGCCGCTTCGCGGCGCGGGATAGTCGCCGCGGGCGAATAAGTCCGCCAGGGTCGGTGAGATCTCCGAACCGAGGTAAAAATACCCCGACTCGGGGAGCTCTTCCGGCGGGGGGACGTCAACTTCCGAGCCGGTAATCTCGCGCAGTAAAAGCCGCAGGAACCCCAGCGCGTTGCGCTCGGTCAGCGTCTGCAGATAAGAATCGATCTTTTCGGTGACGGCCTCGGGAACCGCCGCGAGGCCTTTCGAGATGTCGCTTGTCAGCGGGTAGGCGGCGATGGCGCCGCCGGTCCCCTCCGGCTGGGACGGATCCCCCCGGCGGTATTGCTCCAGGGCGGCGGCCTGCTCCTGGTCGGGGCGCCAGCCGATCGTTCGCAGAATGATAGCGTCGTACGAGGAAAGGTCTTTTTTCGCCAGTTCCCAGCGGGGGAAGATATCGACGCGGACCGGGGCCTTGGGGGCCGCCGCGCTCCACAGAAGATTATCGGCGTCGTAAAAGCCGACGACCGCGACCGAAAACGGTTTCGGCCGGCGGACCGCCCAGACGGCCGCCGCGGCGAAGAGCAAGAGAACGGCCGCTGCTGTCATGACCGCGGCGAGGGGGCGTTTCTTCACGGGGGGCCTCCGTTTCTCTTGTTTAGCCGCTTCGTTTATTCGGCCGTTTCTTCTTTCGGGGGGGCGTAAATCGGTTCCGATTCTTTCGGCACATAGACGACCCGGCCGTCGGCCAGCCGATACGCGCGCCCGAGCAGCTCGCCGGTTCCCGTCCCGGTCGAATCGGTCGCCTCGTAATGCTTGATTTCTTTTCCGTCTTTGATGGTGATCTTCATCTCGGGGGTTCCGGGGTTGGTGATGACCGTGTAATCCTTCTGGAAGAGAAGGTCCGGAACCTGAAGAAACGAGACCAGGGCGACTAAAAGCGCGACGGCGAAGACAAACGCCGCGTCGAACAGATTCGCCAGGGGGTTAAACGGCTCCTCGTCGGTCTGGTCAAAAACATCGCCGCAGCGTCTCATGGTTTCTCCTCCCGTCTGTTGGCCGCGAAGGTCAGCAGAAGCAAATCGCGCGCCGCCCAGCGCTGGTGGATCGAAACCAGGACATAGGCGATTAAACTCACCAGCAGCCCCACCACCGTGGTGGCGAAGGCGATCTGCAGGTTGCGCGCCATGGTCTGAAGGTCGCCGGCGGCCAGCCCGACCAGCGCCGGGCCGAGCGGGATGAGCGTTCCCATCAGCCCCAGCGCCGGGCCGAATTTCAGCCAAAGTTTCATCGGCGCGATCTTTTCC
>CADBTE010000377.1 GCA_902797455.1 uncultured Planctomycetota bacterium
CGCGTTCGATACCTGGGGATTCTGGGCGCTGTTTGCCGCCGCGTTCACCCCGATTCCGTTTAAGGTCTTCACCATCACCGCCGGGATGATGAAAATGTTCATCCCAACGTTCCTTCTGGCCTCGTTCATCGGGCGGTCGATGCGCTTTTTCATCGTCGCCGCCCTCCTGTACTTCTTCGGCGCGAAGGTCAAAGGGTTCATCGACCGATGGTTTGGCCCGCTGACCGTCGTGCTGCTGGTGCTGATTCTGCTCGGTTTCTACGCGATGAAATATCTCCTTTAACCTATCCCAAAATTCCCCTCGGTCGATGTTGTTTTTAACGTTCCTTCGGGTCAAGATCACCCGAAACGGGGATTTTCCGTAAAATCAGAAAAATTTTTGCCCCAACTGTTGGAAAGGGGTGTTTAGGAGAATATAATCGCTTTGCAGGGGGGGATTTTTTAGGGGAAAGGTCTGTCAAAAACCTTCATCAACCAGGGAGGTCACGATGACAATTAAAGTCACCTGTCCAAACGGGCATCGGCTCGCGGCCAAAGACAGCAAAGCCGGAATGGTGGTTCGTTGCCCCGCCTGCGGTGTTAAACTGCGCATTCCCCAGCTGGAATCGAAAGGGTGTACCGACAGCGCCGTTCTGCGTATTCTCGGCATCGACGACCAGCTGACCCAAGCGCGGATGAAGTCCGACGACTCTATGCAGGTCCCTAAAGACTTCCTCATCGGTTCGACCTTCAAGCAGGGGAAAAAAGATATTCCGGTCCGTTCCACGCAGGTCTGTCCCCAGTGTGACTGGGAAATCGACGCCGGTTATCGAGTCTGTCCGCACTGCCATTTCTATCTGATGGGCGGGCAAGAGTAAATCTCAAGGCTTTGTTCCTCAGCAAAAAGAAAAAGGGCCTTCCGGCGTCTTCACGCGGAAAGCCCTTTTTTACCCCCTAGGGGAATCGAACCCCTGTTACTGGACTGAGAATCCGGTGTCCTAGGCCACTAGACGAAGGGGGCCTTTGACGATATCGGCCAACACTCACAGGCGGCCAACACAGGGGAGATTATCTCCGATACCGCGCCTTCGTCAAGGGGGGAAACCGTCCGTTTCGATTATTTCTTGAGAATCAACCGACCGTAGACGCTGGGAATGTGGAACTCGGCGTGGTCAAGATCAGGATCGACCCACGGAATCCACTGCTTCACCTCCGGACCGTCGCCGCCGGTGGTGAAATCGGCGCGGAAGAACCCCGTGATGACCGACTGATCTTCCCCAACCAGCCCTAAAGAGCGCAGCGTCGACAGCGGGAGGGCGACTTCTACCGTGTAGCCGGTATCGGTGATCCGGCCGGCGTGAATCAGCCCCGGGAGACTCCAGTCGTAGTCGAATTTCCGGAAGAATTTGGCGCGGTAATCGAGCGCCGCCCCCTTGGGAGGGACTTCGGCGCAGTAGTAATAGTCGTCGGTGTCATTGGTGCGGAAGAAGAACTCCACCCGGTCCTCATTGACGACATCGAGTTTCTCCTGCGAATCGGCGAACGTCGGGGTCGAGTCCTCCACGGTCCAGAACATATAGAGATTCTCATCGTCGCGAAGAAGTTTGACCGAGGTCGGCTCACAGGGGAGATCGGACCAGGGAGCGGAAAAATCAGTGATCTCCGCCGCTTTTTCCCACAGCGGTTCGGCGGCGCCGTCGATCTCGGGCGCCTGGTCAAGACAGGGAACCTCCACTTGTTTTTCCTCGGGCTCCTGCGAGGGCATCCCCAGCGTATCCTTCGAATCTCCATCGTGGTGACGGCGCGTGGCGCGCTGCTGCTCGGTCGGCTCCGAGACAGTGAAGGTAACCTGCGGCTCACCTGGGAAACGCCCCTGCTCACGAAGGCGGCGGCCGATCGCGAAGAACTTCTCGAGCGTGTCTCCGTCGAGCTCGTAGCCGGGAAGGGTCGGCATCCCCTCCCAAACAACACCGCCGAGCATCGGTTCGAGAAGAATCACATGGGGAATTCCCGTCACGTGGATCGCGTTGGCGAACCGCCGACCGGTATCGACCGCCAGGGAGTAGTTGATATGCTCCATATCATGATCGCCCGGCATATTCCGGATCGCCTCTTCGTCCATCTCGCAGATCGCGACCACCGCCAAGTCGTCCTTATACTTCCCGGCGATGTAATTGAGGTAATTCAAGGAGCGCCGGCAGGGAGGGCACCAGGTCGCCCAAACCTCGATGAGAAGGTATTTTCCGGCGTAATCCTTCGGGGGATCGGTGAGCCATTTTTCGACCTCCACCGTCGGAACAACATCGGGGAGCGCGGCCCAGAGGAGGGAATCGGCCCACACGATCTTCTCGCGCTTAAAGACCGGATGATTCGCCGGCAGATTGACGCTTTCGACCAGCCACGGCTGTGTCGAGAGGTCGACCTCCCGCTTTTCTCCGACAAACGCCGGATCGTTGACTTGATCTTCGTCCCCCTCGGCGTTTTGACGCGCCGCCAGTTCCTCGGCCGTCAGGCAGGTTCCGTCGGGAAGACACACTACCGCGTCATCTCCCTCCCCTTCGGCCGAAACACGCGCGCAGCCGAGCAGAACGAGGGCACCGAAGACCAGTCCAACCGCGAATAATAAACGCTTCATTGAAATTCCTCACCTTGCTGTTGGAAAGAACAGCGAGTTCCATCGCTGGCTTTTGCTGATATTACCTAACACAAGTTTTACCACAACGCCATGAAAAAAGCCACACGCGGCAAGCCGAAGAAAATCTCTTTTTGCCGCGTGTTCTTTTATGGCGATCTAAGGCTGCCCGTCAGCAGAACGTTACTCGTGGCGCAGCGCCTCGATGGGATCCATCTTCGCGGCGCGCATCGCCGGGTACAGACCGAAGATCACCCCAATGAGGACCGAGATGAAGAAGGCCAGAGGAATCGACCAATAGACGATGATCGGTTTCATCTCCTGGATGATCGCCGGCAGCGAGTTGATCGCGTCCGGATTGGCGTAGCGCAGAAGCGCCATCGCCCCAACCGTCATCGGGCGGCAGGTCAGACCGACCAGTACCCCCAGACCGCCGCCGACCACCGACAGAACAATCGTCTCTATCAGGAACTGGCGGATAATATCTTGGCGCTTCGCCCCCAGCGCGCGCCGGATACCGATCTCTCGAGTCCGTTCGGTCACAGTGGCGAGCATAATGTTCATAATGCCGATACCGCCGACGACCAATGAAATACCGGCCATCATCCCCATAAAGATAGCGAACATCATTCGGGTTGTCTTGGCCTGTTCCAACAGTTCCAGCGGGACCGTCACACCGTAATCTTCGTACTTATGGTGATCTTTCAGGAGCATTTTGATCAGTTCGCTGGTCTCCATCACGTGATCGGTACTGTCGATCTTCAGCGTGATCTGTGACAGCTGAACAGTCTCCCCCTCGAACGAGCCGCTGCGGCGAATCACCACGGTATCGCCAATGCGCACCCGCAGGGTATTCAGCGGGATATAGACATCGAGCGAATAGTCCTGGGCGGCGAACGAACCGCCGATCCCCGCGCTCGGCGCCCGCTCGGCCATCACGCCGATGACTTTATAGTTGTAGTTTTCTCCCAGGCGAACCAGCTGTCCGAGCGGTTCTTCGGTGGGGAAGAGCAATTCCGCGGCCTTCGCGCCTAAAACACAGTAATCCCGCGCCTGGTCGTTGTCCTGCTTGTTGATGAAACGACCGTCCAGCAGCGACAGCTTCGTGATCTCCATATATTCGGGAGTACAGCCGACCAAGCGGCCGTCGACCTGATGCCGCCCCTTTTGAAAGGTCTGGCGAATCTCCCGCACGGGAATCGCCTGCTTCACCGTTGGGATCGTCTCGGCCAGGCGATCGAAATCTTCCCGCGTCAAGCCGTACTGGGGAATCTGCATCCCGCGTCCCTGGGAATTTTGGCTGAGAACCTCGTTCGGCGGTTTGATGCTGCGGACGATGATGTTGTCGGCGCCGAGACTTTCGATCTGTTCCTGCGCCTGCTTACTGATCCCCTCGCCGATGGCCAGAAGCCAAATGACGCTTGCCACGCCGATAAAAATCCCCAGCACGGTCAGCAACGACCGCAGCGGGTGGAGCAGCAGGCTCTTGGTCCCAAGAATCAGCGTCCGTATCCAAAGCATAGTAAGTTTCGAGTCCTTATATCATTTTTGGAGGGCGGCACGACGACGCGCGGTATCGGGAATCGGCAATCGGCGATGGTCGCTTTCGATAAGACCATCGCGCAGGCGAACCACGCGCCGGCTTCGAGCGCCAACATCGTCTTCGTGGGTCACCAGGATGATCGTTCGCCCCTCATCGTTGAGTTTATCGAGCAGTTCCAGGATCTCGTTCGTCGTCACCGAATCGAGGTTCCCGGTCGGTTCGTCGGCCAATATGAAGTAGGGGTCGTTCACCAGGGAGCGGGCGATCGCCACACGCTGCTGCTGCCCCCCGGAGAGCTGTGTCGGACGGTGATTGAGACGCTCTTTGAGCCCCACCATCTCAGCCAGGTGAATACAGCGCTGACGCGATTCGGCCTGATTCACGCGATGGTTGTTCTGATAAAACAGCGGTACCTCGATATTCTCGATCACCGTCAGCTGGGGAATGAGGTTGTAAGACTGAAAGACAAAGCCGATTCGCGTCGCGCGAATTTCGGACAGATGCCAGTCGTCCAGGGACGTCACGTCGTCCTTGCCGAGAAGAATCCTTCCCTTCGTCGGCCGATCGAGGCAGCCGAGGAGATTCAGCAGCGTACTCTTCCCCGAACCGGATGCCCCCATAATGGCGACATAATCCCCCTCGGGGACGGCCAGATCGACACCGCGCAGCGCGCGAACCGTCTCTCCCTTGAGAACATACTCCCGCGTCACCCCCTCTAAAAACGCCGCGTACACCTCTTCCGAGGCGCAAGGTGGAGGGGGAGACGGCGGGGACGATGGATTTGTTTTGCTCGACACAGAAAACCTACCGTAACACAGTCATCTTCGCTGACAGATCATCAAAAACGGCTCTATTAACGCTTCGGGGCGGAAGGGGCACCCGCGCCGCCGGAAGCGCCGCCCCCCTTCATCTTGCTCTGGAGCAGTTTCATCCCGTTGGAGAATTCCTCATGGGTCACTGAACCGTCGTGGTTCTCATCGAGCTTCTTGAGGAAGGTTCGATAAAGTTCACCGTTTTCTTTCGGAAGCTCATCTTCCGTCCAGGTATTATCACCGTTGGAATCAACCAGGGCGAAGAGCTCGGACGGGTCTTTGTCGAGGAACTCTTTCACCCCTCCCGGTCCTTTGTCGGCCTCTTCCTCGGCCTCTTCCTCGGCCTGTTTCGTCACGGTAAGCTTCTGATAGGTGATCCGCGAGGTGCAGAACCCAATGACCAGATCGGTTCGGCTCAGGCGGCCGTCGCCGTTGCGATCCCACTCGTCGAAGAACGGGGCCATCTCGGGGAAAGTCGACTGCAGTTCCTCACGCGTGATGAACTTATCGCTATCTTCGTCGGCCCGCTGGCAAAGTTCCATAGCGGTCAATTCGAAGTCTTTTTTGAGCGGTTCCAGCCGCGCTAAAACCTCGTCGGTATCGTCGGCCTGGGAATCGGCGTTCGGTTTTTCCCCACCGGAAGGCTCCGGCGGATTTTCCTGATCGGAGGACGGTCCGCCGGGCATATCGC
>CADBTE010000378.1 GCA_902797455.1 uncultured Planctomycetota bacterium
CCGGTCTCGTAGCGGATAATCTTTCGGACATTGCCGACGACGTCACCCGTGGTGCGCGCCGGCAGCCGTCCGATGGCCGCGTCGGGGATGGCGTCGTCGTCAAAATCGGCGTACCAGCTGTCCGAGGCGATCGATTCGTCTTCGCCGAAGCGCTGGATCACCTCCGGTTCGACTCTCGGCGCGGGGACCACCCGCCGCCGTCCGAACGGACCGTCTTCGGTCACCGCCGCGCCGTCGCCGACGATGAAAATGGCGTCAACGGACCCGGCGCGCGCCTTGGCGCGAATCCTCGCGCGAATCTCCTCGGGCATCATCATCGCGTCGGGAGAATTTCTGTTTTCGGCCAGCAGCAGCTCGACGTTCCATCCCTGGGACCGCCGGTACTGAATCCATTCTGTCAGCGGCTCGACAAAGACCGAACGGGTGACGAGCAAAACGTTCTTTTGGCCAAAAATGCCATTCGCTATTAAAGCGCCGCGGTTCCCCGGCGCGCCGGCGGTCGGCTGCGCCTGCGCGCCGGCGGCGAAGAGCAGCCAGAAAAACACCATCGCGCGGAATACCCGCGCGACGTGCCTTTGACAAATAGTGATGTATCGGAGGTTTCGCACCTTTACGGCTCCACCGGCATCCAGCTGTCCTCGTCCGGTGCCTCGGCCAGCGGCCGGGCCGTGACGGTGTGGTTCTTCTCGGGAGTATAGACCTTCATCGTGCCCGGACGATTGACCGGCCGATCATCGGTGATCCAGTCGGCCGGCTGGACCGCGGGCGCGGCCGTCTCGGCCCCCGAGACGGGCCGGATCGCGCCGCTGGTATCGATCACACGGTTCGGGAAACCGTCGTCGGCCAGCGGCCTGGCGGTCGGAACCGCCGGAGCGTTGCTCTTTGCCTGCATCCGGGGCGACGGTGCCGAGTACCCCGGCACGGGCTGAGACGGCGCCGGGCGGAAATTCTCGACGGCGGCTCTTCGCGGGTCGGCCGCGTCGGGATTGACTATCCCCGAAGCGAGCGCGGCATAGAGCCCCGCCTGATAGCCCCGGTGGTAATCGCTGTTATACGGTGCGCTGTTGTTGTTCTGATGACTGTCGCTGTACGGGACGTTCGCGGCGGGATACCCCGCACCGTACGGCGTGCCGGCGAGCATAGTTCCCGGCTCGGCGGCGCCGGTGTCGAGGAGTTCCTCCCCATTGAACAGATCGTTGTAAAGCTCGGTCCCGCGCCGCTGTTTCCACTGTTGAATCTCCCGATTGCTCCGGCCGGTCAGCAGCTGTGCCAGCACCGCGCTGCTCGCCGGTCCGTCAAGATTGAGATCCTGCTCTTCCTCGCTGTAGGGGGAGAGAGAAAAATGGGTGCGGGCGAGCATTCGGTCATAGTCCGACAGCTTCTTGTCGCGCATCTCCTCGCGGATTCTTGCGGCCTCGGCCGGGTCGTTTTGCTCGGCTCGGCGAAGCGCCATCTGCCGCTGGCGCTGATTGATGTGCCACTGGAGGATTTCGGGCGACATGTTTCCGGTGAAGAGGGTCGACCAGATCGCCAGCGCCGACGGGTCGTCCCCGGGCTGAAGCTGGGTTTTCTTCGGCGCGAAGACGAACCGAACCGGGTCGCTCGACGGACGCTGCGGTACACCGGCCCGGTGTCCCCGCGCGGTTCGATACCGCGGTGAGGCCTGGTTTGGGCGCGCGCCGCGGTGTGCCTGTCCCCCGGGAACGGGGCGGCCGCCGCCCGTCTGCGCCGCCGCGCCGGTTCCGAGGCAAAGAAGCGTCACGAGGGCGAGAACCGCGGCAATTGACCTGCCGGCACAGTAAAAGCGAGCCGTCTTCACACGAGCTGTCTTCATGGTTTAAGATATCCTCAGCGGTAGGTGTTTTTTCGGCAAGTAAGTATTGAAATGTTTGGTTCACCGGCGGGCCGGATACGGCCGAACACAGTCGGCGGTTCTCTCAGCGGGTGCTCGGGTACGAGATCTCCGGCTCGGGAACCGGGGCGCGATCGGTCTGCTGACTCGCCGCGCGGGACGGCTGGCGAATGGGCGAGCCGACATTCAGCCGCGCGCTGGTCCACAGCACCATATCGCCCCATTCGATCTCCAAGTCGCGGTCCCCCTCGACCGGGATCACATAGACCAAGACAATTCCCGTATTGACCTCGGCCACGTAGACAAACGCCTTGGCCGGGTGGTTGGCGTCGCCGCCGCCGACGCGCCGCGCGTCCCCGTCGCCGGTGACCATCACGAACGTCGGATTGGCGGGAATCGAGACATTCCCCAGGGAACCTGCCGCCTGCGCCAGGTCGGCCTTGATATTTCTCTTATAGGTCTTGGCGAATCCCGGATCGCCGCGCGAAAGCAGCCCCGCCGTCAGCTGGCCGGCCTGGGAATCGAGGTAGTAGAGAATCTCGGTATTGTTATCGTACGAACCTGTCGCCAGAACGGTACCGAACGCCTGACTCGACGCGGTGGCCGAGACGAATAACGGCGGCGCGGTTTGGTTCCCAAAATACCGGCCCGCGGCGAAACCGCAGACCAGAAGGACCGCCGCCGCTGGAATGACCCATTGCCGGAAGAAAGAAACCGGGCTGTTGTCCGGACCGTTGTTTTGACGCGGATAGCTCATCGACGTGTGCCTTTCAAGGTATTGTCGAGCCGCGAAAAGCGGCTTTGAGGCGAAGCGGAATAATCGTGTTCTCACGCACAGTACACAATTTATAAGGGGACGTCCAGAGAGATTTTCCCGACGATCGCCGCGCATATCACGGGAGCAGCCAAAAGGGGAGACCACCCTTGGGGGAGCGGGGCCGAGGGCGTACAATGATTGCTGAGGCGCGCCGCTGATTCGCCGACGGCGGCGTAAGCGCCGGGCGCGAGATCCTTTAACGGCGGCTCAATTAGGAGACATATCCCCTATGCTGGAAGTCGAAATGAAGTTCGCTCTTTCCGACCCCGAGTGCCTGATCAAAACCGTCGGCGATCGGTTCGGCGCGGCGTTCAGTCCCCCGTGGCGCGAGCGTGACCTCTATCTTCAGCATCCGGCGCGAGACTTTGTCAAAAGCGATGAGGCACTTCGCCTTCGCCAAACCAAAGAGGGGCTGGTGATCACCTACAAGGGGCCGAAGCGGGACAGGATGACCAAGCAGCGCGAGGAGATCGAACTGCCGCTGTTCCCCGCCGCGGGCGAGGCGCTTTGTGACGCCGAACTGGCCGAAAACCGATTTGCCCATTGGCGGCTGATTTTCGAGCGGCTCGGTTTTACCCCCGCCGGGGAAGTAGTCAAGTATCGCCGCTGCGCCTCTTTCGACTACGGCGGATTCCCGATGACGGTGACAATCGACCACCTCGACGGTCTGGGCGATTTCGCCGAAATCGAGACCCTCGCCCCTCCTCCGGCGGATCTTCCCCGCCTGGCCGTGATGAAACTGGCCTTTGATCTGAATCTCGACACGCTGATCCGCGCCAGTTATCTGAGTATGGTTCTGGGCCGA
>CADBTE010000379.1 GCA_902797455.1 uncultured Planctomycetota bacterium
AGAGGTGGCAGAGTGGTCGAATGCGCGGGTTTGCTAAACCCGTGAGCTCGTAAGGGTTCCGCAGGTTCAAATCCTGTCCTCTCCGCTGCCAAAGCCCGCGGGCATTGCCCGCGGGCTTTTTTCTTTTCAAAAAAACGATTTTTTTTCGAGTCATCACCCCGGCGGGCCTCGTATTTAAATCTATCCGGGGAACAACGCCCCCGAAAGACCGCCGGCTCAAGCCCGCTGAAAGGGGGAGACCGCTTTTGAGCTTCCGGCCGACGGAACGTGAAAAAACAACAAGAGCAACCACTTAACCCAAAGAGGAGACCCCCCATTATTGAACAGACCTTCCGGTACAAATGACTCCGGCCGGCCGGCGCTGCCCAAGAAGTGTTCGGCCGACCATCTCGCGGACGCTCCCTGCCCTTTCGGGGAGCGTCCCTTTTTTTCAACGGGGGCGCGGCAAAACCGCCGCGGTTCACACGTGACGCGCTGATCGTCACATAAGGAAGAACATCGCCAGGAGCATATAGATCAGCGTTCCGAGGGTATCGGAAATGCCGGCGACGAACGGATTGCTCATCAGCGCCGGGTCCCACCCGATGCGCTGAAAGATCAGCGGCAGGAGAGCGCCGGTGAGGTTGCTCGAAAAGACCACGAAAAAGACCGCGGCCGGAACGACCATCAGGTGGGTGAAGGGGACCTCGTCGCTTCTCCCCATAATCAGCAGCGCGTTGATCAAGCCGCACACCCCCATCGCCAAGCCGAGGAGAATCCCCATCAGGACCTCGCGGTGGACGATCCGCCACCAGTCATGCAGGGAGATCTCGCCGGTCGCCAGGGCGGTGATCACCAGTGTCGCCGACTGGCCGCCGGTGTTCCCTCCGGTGGAGACGATCATCGGAAGGAACGCCACCAGCCAGACGATTTTTTTGCTGACGCTGTCGAAGCCGTTGAGGATCAGCGCCGTGGAGACCGCCCCAAAGAGGAGTATCGCCAGCCAGGTGAACCGCTTGCGCGCCAGCGTCCAAAGATCGGTCGCGAGGTACGGATCGGCCAGCGGGGCGACCGCCGCGCTTAAATGGGCGTTTTCGGCCATCTCTTCGATGATGGTATCCAAAACATCGTCGTGCGTGATGATCCCGAGCATTCGGCCGTCGTGATCGACCACCGGGACGGCGATGAAGTCGTACTTGGCCACCAGCTTGGCGGCGTCCTCACGGTCGGCCTCGGCGTCGATGGTGATCAGGTCGGTCTTCATGTAGTCGCGGATCAGGGCACCGGGGGTCCCGATATGCCGCAGCAGCTCTTTGGCCGACAGAAGACCGACCAGCCGATCGACGGAGTTGAGAACGTAGAGGTAGTAGACCGTCTCGAGCACGGGGGACTGTTTCGAGATGGCGTCCAGCGCCTGAGAGAAGGTCATATCGTCGCGCAGGGCCAAAAAGTCGGTCGACATTTCGGCGCCGCAGGTCCCCTCGGGGTAGCTGCTCAGCTGGCGGATATCCCGCCGATCCTCGGGGTCGAGCAGAGGCATAAGCTCATCGACGACATCCTCCTCAACCTCGTCGAGAATATCGACGCGGTCGTCGGAGGGGAGGTACTCGATGAACTCGGCGATCTGGTCGCGCGGGGCCGATTCAATGATTTGGACCTGGAGGTCTTCCTCAAAGTAGCTGAATATATCGGCCCCGATCTTCGGGTCGATATTGCGGAGGATCGACCAGATCTCCGAAGGGGTGAGCCCGATTAAAAAGTCGGCGACGCTGGCGGGGTGGAGCGCGGTACAGAACTCGCGCATCTCCTCAACGTTATTGGTGGCGAGCATCTCCCGCAGTTCGGGCAATAAAAGGGTGTTCGGCGACAATTCGTGAGTGTCCCTCCATTTTCTTTTATCTCCTTCGGTGCTGCGGCGGTGGTGGGCCCTGCGGAAACAACAAGGGGCCGAAGGTAAAAAAACCTACGGCAAGCATACCAAAACCTCCCCGATTGTCAAGCAAGAAACTACCCCGCGCGGCGGCAAAAAACCCCACCAGGGCCGCTCTTGCCGGTCAGGCAAAACGCAAGGAAGAAGGGGGTCAGGAAACAACAAAGCCCGTTGCTATTTCTCGGCCGATCGGCTACAATTTTCCGTATGACCAACAACGCTCCCGATCCACTCGACGACGACCGGCGTGACGTTCAGCTGATGCTTGCTCTGAAAGAGCAGGACGCGCTGGCGCTGGAAGAGCTCATGACCCGAAACCAGGGCAAAGTCGCCTCGATTCTCTACCATTTCCTTGGCAGCGGCTGCCTGGCCGAAGACCTCACCCAAGAGGTTTTTATGCACGTCTACCGGGCTCGTACGACCTACGAGCCGACCGCCCGATTTTCTACCTGGCTGTTTAAAATCGTCTATAACGTCGCGCTCAACGCTCTGAGAACCGAGCGCCGGCACCCCGAAAAATCATTCAGCGCCGCGCGGGGAACAGACCGCTCGGGAGAGTACCCTTCTTTTGAGGAAAGCATCTTGGAGAAAAGCGGCCTGATCCCGACCCGGCTCGTGGAGAAAGAGGAACTTCAGAAGATCGTTCGCGCCGCCGTCGACGCTCTGCCCAAACGTCAGAGCATGGCAATCTTCCTCCACCGATTTGAGGGGATGAGCTACCAAGAGATCGCCGAGGTGATGAATCTCTCCGCCTCGGCCGTTAAGTCACTGCTGTGCCGCGCCCGTCTGTCTCTGAGGGAACGGCTGGCTCCTTACTTCGAGGAAGGGGATAATCCGCTATGACCGAGCCGAACGACCCGAAAAACGCCGACGAGCGTCCTCGGAACGACCT
>CADBTE010000380.1 GCA_902797455.1 uncultured Planctomycetota bacterium
GAAACCGACAATTTCTTCGCCGGTGAAATCGACGCCGCCGAAACCGCCATCGCCGAAGCCCCGGCCGCCGAGAACAATCCGGCCGCCGAGAACAATATTGTCGAACGCGATATCGCCGGGAACATCGAAGTTCAGGCCCCGGCCGTCGATATCTTGGCCGCCGAAGCCGACGCCTACCACGTCGCCGAGACCGAACCGTCGGTGGCCGCCCAGGTCGCCGACACCGCCCCCGCGGCTCAGCCGTCGGCGGTCCATTCGTGGGTGACCCCGCGCGATCTGTCTTCCAACAGCGATCCCTCCGGCCAGGACGCTTCGCCGGCCCGCACCGAGGCGGCCCGCACGCTCGCTCTTTCGGCCCCCTCCTCCAAAATCCCGCTGACCCCTTGGCTGGAAAAACGGGAAAATACCAATACCGAAACGGCCCCGCTGATCCGCGCTCCGGCGAACACCGCCGAGGAGCTCCCCGTTTCGCAGGAGATCATCGATTCGTTCGAATCGGTCGCCGAGACACCCGCCGAGGCCCCGCTGTTCAATGCCTCCTTCTCGCCGGACGGCGATTCCGCCGCGCCTGAGGAAACGACCCAGGCCGAACCTGCCCCCGCCGCCGAACAGCAGGCCGCCCAGGCCGAACCGGCTCCCGCCGCCGAACCCGGCGGCGCGGTGCTGAGCACCGAAAACTGCGACATCGCCTCCGACCATCAGGCGGCCGCCCCCGTGCTGGAGAACGACATCTGGTATATCGACGCCTCGCAGGCCGACTACCGCCCCGAGACCCTCACGTTCTACCACTATGTCCAGTCCAACCCGGTCGCCTCGTCGCTGGAGGAGTTCATCTCGACCAGCTCCCCCGAGCGTCCGGTCTTCATCCTGGTTCACGGCAACCTGACCGACGCGGGCAAGGCCGTGCAGCACGGCATGTCGGTGCGCGGCCATCTGCAGCAGATCCAGTGCGCCGACTGCCAGGCGTCCCGGTTCCGTCTGGTCATCTGGAAGTGGCCCAGCGAAAAGACCTATCAGGGGATCCTCTCCGACAGCCAGTATAAGGCGAACCTGGCCGATCAATGCGGATTCGCGCTGGCCGGATTCCTCGGCACCCTTCCCCCCGGTCCTCCGGTGACATTGATCGGTTTCAGCTTCGGGGCGCGCACCATCGGCAGCGCGATGACACTGCTGGCCGGCGGCGCCGTCCAGGGCCAGGCGATCCCCGCCGGCGCGCAGCGCCAAGGCAGCGCGCTGTTCAACGTCTTCCTTCTGGCGGCGGCCTCCGACTGCGGCGATTACTCCCTCCAAGGGAAATACGGCCCGGGTCTGTCGCGCGTGATCAATATTGTCAACGCCTACAACCCGTCCGACAAGGCGCTGAGCTTCTACACGTTCCTTTATCCCGGGTACCCCACCCAGGCGCAGGGGACCGTTCCTATCCTTACCCCTTCGCCAAATTTGACCAACCACACCTGGTCGGTGAACACCTCGATGTACGGCCCGGAACATCGGTTCGAGAACTACCTCGCCGCGCTCGGTCCCGGCCTGGGAATCACGCTGAGCACGGGCGAAAAGAGCAAGAACTGACCCGTCACCGCCGACGCGGCGCGTACCGCCGTTTCGAAGAGCCCCCCGCGGGGGGCTCTTTTTTTTTCTTGTCCGGCGTGTCCTGCCAAACCAAAGCGCGGCGGGGACGGCCGCGGCCGACCTTTCCGATATTGTTTTTTCCAAAAACTCACGTTATTTTCTTTAGATTGCCCTGTTTAGGGACGATACCTAAATTATCCAAGACAGACTAATCGCGTTCCCGTCCGCGGGACGCACCCTCCAAATAGAATTGTTGGCAGATGGTCACGAGCAATATTTCATCCATCGCTTCGCTGGATGACCTCCAAGGGTTTATTTACAAAACGCTCTGCAACGACTATGAACTTCTTCCCGACACCTTCCCCACGACACAGAACCTTCTGCGCAAGCCGAACGGGGAATGCTGCGGCATGATGTTCTGTCTTCACGGCCCGCGCAAGGTGAAATTCACGGCGATCTGGGAACAGAGCAAGAACCGGATCTTCTTCTACGGGCCTTCGGGCGACCGCTATCTGCGGGTCGACATCGATCCCTCTCCGGTGAGCGAACTGGCCCTGAGCTAGCCGAAGCGGTTAAAGGCGCGAAGGCCTCGCGAGCCGTGGGCCCCAAGGCCAATCTCGGCGGATTGAGTGACGCTTTCCGTGCGAGCTTGAGCCGTACCGCGCGCCTCTCCCCGAGGGGAGAGGCGTTTCCCCCAAGGTGAGCCCGCGCCGCCAATGGCCTTCCGCTTTCCAGCGGCCCCCCTTCTCCCCCCGTAGGACGGTTGGGGGAGAAGGCGTCGTTCGCGGTTCTTTTGAAAAACGTTTGAAAAACCACGCACTGCCGGCGGCGCGGCCTTGATCCTTCTTGCCAAAACGCCGGGTATAAGCGTATAATAGCGGTGCGATAATAGGTTTGTTCCGACGCTTCCCATAGGACCGCCCGCTATGAACTATCCCTGGTGGCATATCCCGTATCTGACCGCGCCGATGCTTATCGCGCTGGTCGCGATCGTTCACGTTCTGATCTCGATGTACGCCGTCGGCGGCGGTATTCTCCTGGCCTGGGAGAACAGCTTCGCCATTAAGAAAAAGCAGCGGCAGTACCGAGAATACTGGCGTCATCACACCGGGTTCTTTCTGGTTCTGTCGCTGGTCTTCGGCGGGGTCACCGGCGTGGGGGTCTGGTGGACCATCGGCCTGGCCTCCCCCACGGCGACCGAACAGCTGATCCGGATCTTCGTTTTCGGCTGGGCGATCGAGTGGGTCTTCTTCATCATCGAGATCGCCGCGCTGTTTGTCTTTTACTACTGCTGGCACCGGCTCCCCGATCAGGTCCACCGCAAAGTCGGTTTCATCTACGCCGCCGCGGCGTGGATCTCGCTGGTCCTGATCACGGGGATCACCGCCTTTATGCTCAACAGCCGCGGTCTGCTGACCGACTGGCTTCAGGACAGTTCCTTCTGGTCGGCTTTCTTCAACCGCCAGACCTTCCCGCAAATCCTGGCCCGCACCGGCGGCTCGCTGCTTCTGGCCTCGCTCTACGTGTGGCTGCACGCCACCTGGACCGATGTCCCCGACTCACTGCGCGAAAAAGTCGTCCGCCGGGTCGGCAACGCGTCGCTGCTGGGAATCGCGATCCTTGTTCTCGGCATCGCGGGGTGGTTTTTCTGCCTCCCGAAAAACTCGCTTTTGACGCTGCAGCGCGCCGCGGCGCTGAACGTCTTCCTCGTTCTCGGGGCGGCGATCCTCGCGGCGATGGTTCTGCTGATCTTCCTCGGCCCGATCCGCAACCCGCGCAAACTCAACCTCTGCGGCGCGGCGGCCCTGATGCTTTTCGGCATCGCGGCGGTCGGGACGATGGAGTTTGTCCGCGAGGCGGTCCGCAAACCGTTCATCATCGACCGGATCGTCTACGGCAACCAGCTGCGCGACGACCAGATCGTCTCGGTCCGCCGCCAGGGGATCCTTCGCTCCGGAATCTGGACCCGCATGTACCTGGCTCAGCTGCAAGAGAAATACCCGCACCTGCAGATTCTTCCGGTCGTCGGAACCCCGGTCGTCCCCGCCCAGCTTTCGGACAACAGCATAAATTCAGACAGTAACCTAAACTCAGACAATAGTATAAACGGCCACACCGGCGGCGAAGCCCTTCTGACGCAGTATCGCCAGCCGTATCAGCAGCCCGGCGGCCCGCAGCCCCCTCCCAGCCGAACCTACACCCCCGTCCCGACCATCCCCGGCCAGCAGCCGTCGGGGCGGCGTATCACCATCAACCAGACGGCCCAAAACTACGGCGCCATCGCGTCCCCGGCCGAGCTGGCGGCCGAGCAGGACCCCCGGCCCGGAATGGAGGATCTGCTGATGATGGAACCCGACGATCGGGCCGAGACCGGCCGGGTCGTCTTTATGAATCATTGTGCCAACTGCCACGCCGAAAAATTCGGCTACTCGGCCGTCGCCCCGCTGCTGGTCGGCAAGACTACGCGTGAGATCAATATGTTCATCCGCCACCTCAACCGTCCGGGGATCAACATGCCCCCGTGGTGCGGCAACGATGTGGAGGCCCAGCTGCTGGCCGAGTACTTAACCGGCATTCGTCCCGAGATCCCCAGCGAGGGAAACGCCGCCGCCATGTAGAGCGCGCGAAAGCCATAAAACGCGCGAAGGCCATAAAAAAGGGAGGTTAAAACCTCCCTTTTTTGTTCTCCC
>CADBTE010000381.1 GCA_902797455.1 uncultured Planctomycetota bacterium
ATGGTAATAATCCCAGACGTTGGTGATATAGAACCGAGCGCGAACGGCGCTGGTGAATTCCCTGCGCATCGCGTCTTTATAGGTGTGGTGATTCGTCTTGCACACGTCGACCTCGCCGGCCGCCGTGCCGACACGCCCCTCCACGTTGGCAAAGCCGCCGGCGGGATCGTTATAGCAGTCGGAGATATCGCCGCCGGTGTAATATTTGAACGGCCCGTACGAGATGAGAATCGCCAAGCTCAGCGCATTCTCGTAGACGGCCGCCTCGGGGATGAGAAGCCGAAGATCGTCATTCACACCCTCTTTCCCGCTCCACACGACGATATTCCCCGCCAAATTTCTGATATGGAAATCGGGGTAACTCTCGCGTTTTTTGGTCAGGTGAATCTGGTCCAGCGCGCCGACAGCGAACTGCGGACGGGTCGACACCCCCTGCGAAACCTTCCAATCGGCGAACTTCGTGTGGTTCTCGTACGACTCGCTCAGCTCGAACTTCGGCTGATTCGGATTACCCCGGTCATAGATGGCGCCGAAATCGAAAAACTCCCCCATGTTCGCCAATCCCGACAGCGCGTAGTCCCCCCGGCCGTCGGCTTTGGCGTGGAAATGTTTGTCATCCCCGCCATGGTCGTTGTGGTAGTGCGAGAGCATCATGTAGTCGACCCGGCGGCCGCTGTCTTTGGGTTTCACCGCGTCGACATAGCGCGCGATCCACTCGCTGGCCGGACGCGATTTGTTCGGCAGAACCGGGAAGTGCTCTTCCTGGTCGGTTTCGCGCTCGCCGGTATCCAAGAGCATCGTCGTCCCATCGGGGAAGACGTAGAACATATTCTCCCCGACCCCGTTGTAGATGAAGTGGAGGAACATCTCCCCCTCCCGCCAATCGGGGAGGGTCTGGCCGATAAGTTCCTCGGCCCCCGCGCGTTTTGCCCCCCAAGCGCCGACCCCGCAGGCCCCCAAGACCGCGGCGGAGGTTTTCAAAAAATCACGTCTGCTGCCCATCGTTAGTTTGCCGCCTTTCGTAAAAATTCCCCCCCATCAAACCATCCCCCATTATACAAGGCCGCGGCGCGAAACGCAAACGAATCAAAACCGAGAAAAAGAGCAATCAAAAAAAGAAATACCGGGGAATGGGCCTTTCTCCCGGCGTGGTTAATTCTTAAAGGCGAACCCCTCTTCCAGCTCCTGGGGAAGGTCAAACAGATCGACAAAATCCTCAAAGGTATCGCTGCTGCTTTTATTCATCAACCCCACAGCGATCAGATTGAAGACGATCGTGCCGATATCGTCGGTCTTGTGAATCCCCATCGAGCCGAGGACCATCCCCGCCATAAAACCAAACTGCCCAAGAGCGTACTGCTTCACGGCCAGGCAGAGATCTTGACCGCTGACATGCGCCGGACCATCGATTCTTTCCCCGGAAACACGCGCTTCCTCCAGGCGCTTCTCGATGGCGTAGTCGAGCGCTTTGGAAATTAAAACGTAGGCGCCGCGTTTATAACGCTTATCCCGCGCCAGGAGTTTTTCGAACTCCTCGGCCTTGTTCATAATAACGATTGACCTCGGAACAAAGGGGAAGATTTTCCGTCAAAGAACCGGCACTCCCCTTCGTTTGAATACCGGTTCTTAAGAGCTTTTCTTCACGTGGAAGAAAAACATCGGCGGGACTGCCGATCATCGGTCGAGCACAAACGACGTCCCCGAGAGCTTCTTGACGGTGTAATCGTACCGAGCGAAGACCATTCGGCCGGCGCTGGTCTGCAGGACACTGGTCACGGTGACCGAAACACGCTCCCCGATATGGGAGCGTCCCTGATCGACCACCATCATCGTACCGTCGTCCAGATAGGCGATCCCCTGGCCGACTTCTTCACCGCTTTTGATGATATCGACCTCGATCCGCTCCCCGGGGAGAAATACCGGTTTGAGGGAGTTCGCCAGGTCGTTGAGGTTGATCACCACCACCCTCTGCAGCTTCGCCACCTTGTTGAGGTTGAAGTCGTTCGTCACCAGCTTGCCGCTGAGGTGTTTGGTCAAAGCCACGAGTTTCAGATCGACCGGCTGACCTTTGTATTCGGGCAGCTCGGTATCGTCGATCTGAAGATCGACCCCCGGCATATTCTGCAGCCGGCTGAGGATATCCAAACCGCGGCGGCCGCGGGCGCGGCGCGAGCGGTCGGGCGAGTCGGCGATGCGCTGAAGCTCGATCATCGCGAATCGGGGCATCACCAGAGGGGAATCGACCAGTTTGGTTTCCATCACGTCGGCGATACGACCGTCGATCACGACACTGGTATCCAAAATCAGCGGTTTAATCCCTTTGACGTTCTTCTGGAACTCGACATAGGGGATAATAAACCGAAAGTCATTCCGAGTCTGAAGGAGGAAGCTGACCCCCAGATAACTGAACGACAGGAGCATAATCGCCATCACGTTGCGGCGCAAGTCCGAGGGACCTTCGTTGATTCCCTCGTTGAAGAACGGCTCCAGCGCCATCCCCATAAAGTAGGTCATCACCATCCCGATCAGCAGCCCGAAGTAGATCGCGCCGATCCACTGGACCTGCTTCTTCGGGAAAGCCATATCGATCACGATCAGCGTGACCGCGAAGATCATCAGCGCGAAGAAGGTGGTGAGATTGATTTCGGCGTTGCCGCCGGCAATGCCGCCGCTGCGGACAATGACGACACCGATCCCGCTGGTGACCAGCAGGAACAAACATCGAAGGATCAATAATATCATTCCGGCCTCGTAAAATTAAAAATGGAAAAAAAATGTAAGACAGCAACCCACCAAGGAGTATAACACATCAAACACCTCAAGTCTACTATCCCGGCATAGATAAACAGGGGAGATAAAAAAAAGGGGGAAACCGGATTTTTATCCGCTCGAAATCGCTTCAAAACCCTGTTAAAACTCCGCTTTTACGCTATAATAGACAATATATATAGCGCACGTTACCTTTGGACGGCATCCCCTTCCCCGCCTCGGGGGGGGGGAATCCGTCCGCAGCCTTGAAAAGGAGGTCCCGTTGTCTTCCGACGATATGAACGATAATACCCCCGATAATTCCTTAGGCGAACCCTCCGATAATCCCGATCGTCCCGACAGTCCCGATAGTTCCGTCGACCTGTCCCAATTCCTCTCCGACGCCAAAGATTTCTCCTGGGTCCCCCGAGACTCCGAGGGGAACGAAATCCCCGGCGTCCTGGACGATCCCGAGAAATACCCTCCGCTCAAACCGATCTACAATCCGAAGGACGACCGCTACTACCTTCCCGACAAAACACTCCTAGAGCAGCGTCCCATCATCGAGGAGATGCATGACTGCTTCATCGACTACTCGATGAGCGTCATTATCAGCCGCGCCATCCCCGATGTCCGCGATGGCCTGAAGCCGTCGCAGCGCCGTATTTTGGTGGCGATGAACGATCTAGGGCTCAGCCCGTCGAGCCACCGCATCAAATGCGCCAAGATCTCCGGCGATACCAGTGGTAACTACCATCCCCACGGTGAGGCGATTATCTACCCGACCTTGGTTCGCATGGCGCAAGAGTGGAATATGCGCTATCTCCTGGTCGATAAGCAGGGGAACTTCGGTTCGATCGCCGGACTCCCCGCCGCGGCGATGCGATACACCGAGGCGCGTCTCTCCCCGATGGCGATGGCGCTGCTGGAAGACCTCAAACTCGACACGGTCGACTATATCCCCACCTACGACGAGCGAAACCTCGAGCCGACGGTCCTCCCCTCCAAGGCACCGAACCTCCTGATCAACGGTTCCGACGGTATCGCCGTCGGGATGGCGACCAGTATTCCTCCGCATAATGTCCGTGAAATTTGCGACGCGGCGATCGCCACTATCGACCGCCCTTCCATCTCCGGTTCCGAACTGCTGAGGATATGCCCCGGTCCCGACTTCCCGACCGGCGGCATTGTCTCGCGCAAGGGGCTCAAAAAGGCGTATCTCGACGGCCGCGGCAGCGTCTTCGTCCGTGCCAAGACCGAAATCGTCGAGAAAAAGGGGAAGTGCTGGATCATCATCCACTCGATCCCCTATAAGCAAAGCCGCGATTTGATCGTCACCCAAATCAACAAAGCCATCAGCGAAGGAAAGATCGACGGCGTCTCGAAAGAAGCCGAAGACCTCTCCGACCTCAAAGAGCCGGTCCGCATCCAAATTGAGCTCAAGAAAGGGGCCGACCCCGAGCTGGCGTTAAACCAGCTGTTCCGCACCACTTCTCTCCAAACCACCTACCCGATCATCCTGCTGGCGCTGGTCGACAATCAGCCGCGGGTTCTCTCGTTCAAACAGATGCTCGAAGAGTTCATCCGCCACCGGACCAACGTGATCCGCAGGCGGACGAACTTCCTCCTCAACCGGGCGCTGAAACGGCTTCACACGATCGAGGGGCTCCTCATCGCGCACGCCAATATCGACGAGGTGATCCGCATCATCCGAACCAGCAAGACCCAGGCCGAGGCGAAAGAGCGTCTGTGCCAAATCCAATCCCCCGCCGCCCTCCTCCAGCGCGCGCTGGGGGACGCCGGATTCGAGGCGTTTGTCGAGAACCGCGGTTCCCGCGAACAGACCTACTCCCTCACCCCGGTTCAGGCCGACGCTATCCTGAAGATGACGCTCGGTCAGTTGGTCAATCTCGAGCAGGAGAAACTCTCCAACGAGTACAATACCCTTCTGGACAACCGCGCCGAATACCGCCGCATCCTCTCCGACGAGAGCAATATCCTCGCCGTGGTGCGAAGCGACCTGGAGGAGATCAAAAAGAAGTTCTCCGACAAGCGTCGCACAGAACTGGGGACATTCGGCCCCGGTGACGATCTGGAGAGCGTCCCCGACGACACGATGGTCATCACGATCTCCGAGAACAACTACATCAAGCGAACGCCGTCGGCCGAATACCGAACCCAAAACCGCGGCGGCATGGGGCTCACAGGCGCCGCCTCGCGAGATCAGGATCGTGCCAAGCATCTGTTCGTCGCCAACAACCGCGATTACATTCTCTTCTTTACCAACCGCGGGAAGGTCTACTGGATGAGGGTCTATAAGATCCCAGAGGGTTCCCGCGACGGCAAGGGGCGCTCGCTGATGAACCTCCTGCGGCTTGAGCGCAACGAGAAGAACGAGGTGATCGAGACGGTCGCCGTCCCGAAGGTGGTCCCTGACCTGGCCGAACCGGATCGCTTCCTGATGATGGCCACCAAACACGGACTGGTCAAAAAGACCGAGCTGTCGGCCTACAGCCGTCCCAAGAAGAATGGTATCATCGCCGTCAAACTCAGGGACGACGACGAGCTCATCGACGCGGTTCTTTGCGGTCCCAGCGACGAGATCGTCCTCTCCACCGCTCACGGCATGGCGATCCGGTTCCGTCAGGGCGACGCCCGATCGATGGGGCGCAACTCCAGCGGTGTGCGCGGCATCAAGCTGCGCAAGGGGGACAGCGTCGTCGGGATGGCCGTGGCCGACCAGAACGCGACGCTTCTGACGATCTGCGCCGATGGTATCGGCAAGCGGACCCCCTTCGGTCCGAACGCGGCCGCCGGGAACACCGACATCGCCGAGGAAACCGACGATGTCAACGGCAACCGCTCATACCGCACTCAGACCCGCGGCGGTTACGGTCTTCACGACATCAGACTGGGGAAACGGCCAACCCGGGTCATCGGCATTGTCTCGATCAACGAAGACGATGAAATGATGATGCTCACCTCCGGCGGAAAGGTTCAGCGGGTGAAGGTCGCTCAGATCCCGATCAACGGCCGCAATACCAAAGGGGTTCGCATTATGAAAGTCGACCCCAACGATCAGCTGGTGGCGATCAACCGTATCCCGCCGGAACAGATTCTCGAAGAGCAGTCCGCCGCCGACAGTGCCGCCGCTGACGCTGCTGCCGCCGGTGATGCCGCCTCACAAGACGGCGCCGGCGCGGGGACATCCGCTCAAGAGTAACCCCGCCAGCCGCGCGTGCTGCGGCGCCGCGCGAGGTGTCACCCCCGAAAAAAAGCCCCGCTTTCAAAGCGGGGCTTTTTTTTGGTTTTTCACGGCCGATCAAAGCCGCCAGGGAAGTCCTTCCTTACGCCATCCAGGCGGGATACTCCCCGGCCTTCGGCAGCTCGGCCAAGGTCACCGACTCGATCTCGTCGATCTGAAGCATCTCGTCGGCGAACGACTTCTCGGGAACGCTGTCGAGCGAGAGGATACCCAAGGTGACCGTACCCGGCTTGCTGGCCGAACGGCCGACCGACAGACGGGCGATATTCATATTGTACTTGGCGGTGATGCTGCCGACCTTGCCAATGACGCCCGGGACATCTTTGTGCTCGAACAGCGCCAGGTGGCCGTCGAGGTAGGCCTCCAGACGCAGACCGTCTTTGATGATCAGACGGGGCATCGTGTTGCCGAAGATGGTGCCGCCGAGGGAAACCATCCCCTTGTCGGTCGTCAGCTCAACGGTCATCAGCGAGCTGAAGTCGACGACTTCGGTCGAGGTCTCTTGGACGACCTTGATACCGTACTCGGCCATCATCGGGATCGCCGAAACGATGCTCACGTCGCTCCCCGTGGCCGCGGTCAGCAGCCCGGCGGCGAAAGCGCTGGTCACCAGCTGGGTGTTCTTCTTGCCGATGTCCCCCTTGTAGCAGAGCTTGCAGGAGCTGATCGCGGCCTTGGTGACCTGGCGGGCCAGCAGACCGAGACGGTACGAGGTATCGAGCCAGCTGCGCAGATCGTTGAGCGTCTCCGGATCGAGCGAGGAGAAGTTGACGGCCTGCTTGATGATCCCCTTGGTCAGGTAATCGATCACCAGCTGAACGGCTTCCAGCGCGACGTTCGTTTGGGCCTCTTCGGTGCTCGCCCCGAGGTGCGGAGTGCAGACGACGTGCGGCATGCCGAACAGCTCGCTGGAGGTGCACGGCTCTTCGGGGTAGACGTCTAAGGCGACGCCGCCGAGCTGGCCGCTCTTGAGCCCCTCGGCCAGGGCGTCCATATTGTAGATGCCGCCGCGGGCGCAGTTGATCAGGCAGACCCCCTTCTTCATCTTCGCGATCTGAGGGGCGTCGATCAGATTGCGGGTCTGATCATTGAGCGGGGTATGGACGGTGAGGTAATCGAACTCGGGGAGCATCGACTCGACGGTGTCGAAGAGCTTCACGCCGAGTTCTTCGGCGCGGGCCTGCGGGAGGAACGGGTCGTAGGCGACGACGTTCATGCCGAACGCCTTGGCGAAGCGGGTCACGACCTGGCCGATGCGCCCCATCCCGATGATGCCGAGAGTCTTGCCGAAGAGCTGGTGACCGGTGAACTTTTTGCGGTCCCAGCGGCCTTCGATCAGCGACTGATAGGCCGGAGCGGTGTTGCGGCTCAGCGCCAGGATCAGGGCGAAGGTCTGCTCGGCGGTCGAGATGGTGTTCCCGCCCGGGGTGTTCATCACGATGATGCCGTTCTTGGTCGCGGCCTTCAGATCGATGTTATCGACACCGACACCGGCGCGGGCGATCGCCTTGAGCCGGCGGTTCCCCTCGAGGACATCAGCCGTGATCTTGACACCACTGCGACAGATCGCGCCGTCGAATTCCAGAAGGGTCTGGCGAAGCTCCTCCCCCTTCAATCCGATGCGCTCTTCGTACTCCACACCGGCGTTCTTCAACAAATCCAGCCCATCCTGGGAAAGATTATCCAGCACGACGATTCTAGCCATAGCGACCACCTTCCTTAATACTTGGTTTGGTGAGTTGATCTTTCTGTAATCGATAAAAATTTATCGTTTACGTCCCTCATTGTACCCTTTTCCGGAAGCGTGTCAATAAAGACATACCCCAGAAAAGGGCAAAAGAGGATGAAATCACGGAATCTCGGCGGTGATCCCGCCGGCGGCCCGCAAATAAGCCTTCTGGGTATAGTCGGCGACCATGCGGTGGGCCGAGAAACGCCAGGCCAAAGTGGCGATCGAGTTCTTCATCCGTTCGATCCACTCCAGCGGCAGTCCATCCTCATCGCGGTCATAGTACATCGGGATGATCTGGTTCTTGAGCACATCCATCATGCTGGCGCGGTCACGTTCGTCGGTGATCGCGTCGAAGGTGTGCGCCGAGCCGTTGCCGATGGCGAAACCGTTCGTCCCATCGTACGCCTCGGCCCACCAGCCGTCGAGGACCGAGAAGTTCAGGGCGCCGCTTAAGACCGCCTTTTGCCCGCTCGTCCCGGAGGCCTCCAGCGGCCGGCGCGGGTTGTTGAGCCACACATCGACCCCCTGTACCATGTGGCGGGCGACATTGATATCGTAGTCTTCGAGGAAGACGATTCTGTTTTCGAAGCGCGGGTCTTTGCGCAGCTGGGAGATTTCCCAAATCAGCCGTTTGCCCGGCTTGTCGGCCGGGTGCGCCTTGCCGGCGAAGACCAGCTGCACCGGACGATCGGGATCGTTCAGCAGTTCGGCGAGCTCCCCGGGTTCCTGCGTAATCAAGGTCGCGCGCTTATAGGTCGCGAAACGGCGCCCGAACCCGATCGTCAGGACGTTCGGGTCAAAGATCGCCTGGGCCTTGAGGATATCGTCCTCCGAGGCCTTGGCCCTGCGCAGCTGGCGGGTCAGGCGCAGGCGAATGAAAATGATCAGCAGATTCTTCAGCACGCCGTGGGTCTCCCACAGCTCGCCGGGATCGATATTGTGGACCTGTTCCCAAACCGCCGGATCGATCGATTCCTCGGTCCAGCCGGGCATATGGCGCTCGAAGAGGGTCTTCATCTGCCAGGCCATCCAGCTGGGGACGTGGACACCGTTGGTGATATGGCCGATCGGAATCTCGGACTCCGACTTTTTCTCGGGCCACAGGCAGCGCCACATGTGACGCGTCACCTTCCCATGCAGACACGAGACCGCGTTGACGTAGCGGGAGAGATTCATCCCGAGGACGGTCATGCAGAAGTTCTCGTTCGGGTCGGAGGGGTTCTTTCGTCCCAGAGCCATAAGCGCGTCTTGGGAAAGCCCAAGCTGCCTGCCGAGGGGACCTAGGTGTTCCTCAATCAAGGCCGGCTCAAAATAGTCGTGACCGGCGATCACGGGGGTATGGGTGGTGAAGACCGTCTGCTCGGTCACTTCGCGGGCGGCGTCCTCGAACGACATGCCGTTGTCGTCCATCTTCTCGCGAATCACCTCCAGCGCGGCGAAGGCGTTGTGCCCCTCGTTGAGGTGATAGACGCCGGGGGTGATTCCCAGGGCCCGCAGCGCTCGCACACCGCCGATCCCCGAGACAATCTCCTGACGGATACGGGTGCGGCTGTTTCCGCCGTAGAGGGTACTGGTCAGCTCTCGGTCCTCCTTCGAGTTCTCCTCCATATCGGTATCGAGAAGGTAGAGATTGACGCGGCCGACAGCCATCTTGCGGACGCGGGCGAAGATCGGCCCGTTCGAGGTATCGACCCGGACGGTGATCTTATTGCCGTCCTTGTCGAGCGCCGGATCCAGCGGGACATACTCGACCTTCGTGTCGATATATTCCTCTTTCTGCCACCCCTCGGCGTCGAGATACTGGCGGAAATAGCCCTGGTCGTAGAACAGGCCGATCGCCACAAGCGGAACCCCCAGGCCGCTGGCGCTTTTGATGTGGTCGCCGGCCAAAATCCCCAGACCGCCCGAATAGATCGGAACCGACTCGTGGAGGCCGAACTCCAGCGAGAAATAGGCGACCGGCTTCGAACCGAGAACACCGACGTTCTGCTGGGCCCAAACCGGGCGGGTCGTCATATACTGGACCATACGGCGATACGCCTGGTCGACCCGGGTATGCAAAGCCAGCTCGTAGGCGCGGGTTTCCAGTCGGTCGGGGGAGAATTCTTTCAGAAGGGCGATTGGGTTGTGGCCAAGCTGACGCCAGCGGGTCGGCTCAATCGATTGAAAAAGCGTCACCACCTCGGGGTGCCAGCTCCACCATAGATTATGAGCCAGAGCGTTGAGCTTCTCGTAAACGGTCGCCGGACGCTGAGTGATACAGCGTGCATCCTGCGCGGAAGTAGTATCCGTCATCGTGCCATCCTCTCCTTGGTAAACCTTTGTGGGATCTGCCGCGGCCGACGAGACCGAAGGCCCTGGCGGCTGGCGAAAAACAATTCACGGCAAAAACCGCGCTCTCACGCGCGGTGAAATCTTTCGCGGGCTTAAGACAGGGGCCAGGTCAAACACTCAACAAACCCGCACCGGCTATTTTACCTGTATCAGGCCAATGAGAAAGGAGGGAGTTTCACCATGAGTCCCCCTATTGTGAGAAACGGCGCGCGAAGCGCCGATCGATTGAATCCCGCTTCTGACTGTGTTAGAATCGGGCGAAGAGTGATCAGCGGTGACGGCACCGCGTCATTTCGAGGAAAACATTATCAGGAAAGCCAAAAGATGATCTATCGAACCATTGGAAAGAGCAATATCTCCGCCTCGGTCGTCGCCTTCGGAACCTTCCCCCTGGGAGGGTGGATGTGGGGGGGGTGCGACGAGAAAGCCGCGCTTAACACCATCGCCGAGGCCCTCGACCTGGGGATCAACCTTTTCGATACCGCCCCGCTGTACGGATGGGGAAGCTCGGAGGAACTGCTGGGACGGGCGATGAAGGGGAAGCGCGAGAAGTTCGTCGTCTCGACCAAGTGCGG
>CADBTE010000382.1 GCA_902797455.1 uncultured Planctomycetota bacterium
AAAGAGAAGACCGTCGACCTCAAGCGGACCTTCAACGGGATGGGGAGAATCCCCGCGGACCGAAAAAAATCTTACATCGACTTCATCTTCGTCGACGGCAAAGTCGAGGTCGAGAAGCTCGTTATCTGCCCCGACAAGCGCGGCGGGGAGTACCCCTCCGACCACAACGCCGTCTGGGCCGAGGTAAAGATCATCGAGTAAAAGGGCCGCGACGCGACGCGGAAAAGACAAAAAACCGGTCTTGGACAGACCGGTTTTTTTACATCGAAAGACGCGGACCAGGCGCCTACGCTTCGTCCTGCGCCGGCGATTCCTCGGGCGAGGGCTCTTTGATCATCGTGATCTCGTTCCCCTTGTCGTTGTAGGTGACGCTGGTCATAAACCCGAAGATCAGCAGCACACCGCGCCCGGAGGGGATCTCCAAATTTTCCTCCTCGAGCGGATTGGGGACCGACTCGCGCTTGAACCCCTCTCCCTCGTCGCGGATGACGACACTCACCCGCTTGGGCGACACCTCGCACTTGACATGGAACTCTTTGCGCGGATCGCAGTTGTTCCCATGCTCGATAGCGTTGGTGAACGCCTCTTCCAGCGCCAGGTTGACGGCGAAGACATCGCGGCCGCTCCAGGCGCGTTTCTCCATTTCGGCGACGATCTGATCGATCAGCGGGCGCCCCTGACCAAGAACGCTCGGGTAGCTGGCTTCCACCGACCAGACGTCACAGGCAGACAATTCGCTCATAGGACACTCCCGTGGAAGGAAAGCGAACTTTCAGACCAAAGCGGCTTACAGCGCTTTGATCGCATCATCTTCTGTCTTTTTGATCTTGAACAGGGAATCCAAACGAGTGATCTTGAACGCCTCCATAATGTTGGCGTTGATTCCGCAAAGGGCCAGCTTGACCTTCTTATTGCGCGCGCGGCTGTTGAGGGTGATCAGCACCCGCAGCGACGAGCTGGACATAAAGGCGACCTTAGAGAAGTCGATCACGAGCTTATCACCCTTCATCGTCTCGACCAAGCCGTAGAGCTCATCGCCCCACGCCTGAATACCGACCTCATCATTGAGCTTGGCGTCGGCGCAGACAGCGACCAGGGCATCATCCACGTAATGAACAACGATATGCTTCTTCTCCATAGAATACTTCCTTTTCTTCCGGTTTCCGTGTTGATAGGAACCTTTGAGTGATTTCCTCACCGGCCGTCCTTATTTTGCCAGACTTTGGCGTCTTTCGCAAGGGGTCGAGGAAAAATATCACCGTTTCAGCGGCGGGCGCGCGAAATCTTCTCGGCGGCCTGCTCCAGCGCCTCGGCCTCGGACGCGGCGATCGCCTCGTAATGATACCCGGCGACGCTGCAGCTGTAGCGCCAAAGATCGCTCCCCCAGCCGGTGAGTTTTCCCCGTTCGGCGCCGAGCTGCCGCAGGCGCTCCTCGGCCAGGCGCCGACGCTGCGAATCGCCGGCGCGCCCCAGCGACACGCTCATTTCGGCGTTGGCGATATCACTGTCGGGCAGTTCGGTCCCCAGCCGCATCTCGGATCGGTGCTGTTCGGCGCCGTCGATCACCGCGGCGCCGGTATCGGCCGCGACGGCCGAATGGGCCTTCGCCTCGATCGCTCGCAGCGCCGCGGCCAGTTCCAGCCCCTTGGCCTTCGCCTTCGGGAAGCGGTCGGTCCCAAAGACCAGGACCGCGGCGCCGATGGCCGCCAGAAGGAACAAAAACATCCCCGCCGAGTGCCCCTTGCGCCCTTTCGGCGCGCCGCGGCGCCGGGCAGGCGGCTCTTCGCCGCGGGGGGCGGCGGGCCGTGTGACGCGCGAGCGGCCGAAGAGGGCTTGGACCCGGTCTTTGGGGAAAGCGGCCGCGCCGCGAAGACGGTGTGTTTCGGCGGACCAGCGGCTCTGACGGCTAAGAAAATCGATTGTTCCGGCGGGTTGGGGATGACCGTAATGAGGGGTATCGTACATAGAGGTTTTGGGTGGAAAAATTTTTCGCGCTTCCCCGTCGATGGGGAAAAAAACGCGTGAATGAAAAAAATGCCTATAGAAACAAAATATCAGTCGGACAGAACATTCCCCGCCTCGTCGATCTCGCTGCGCTGATACCCCAGCTCGGCGGCCTTCTTGAGATCGGCGGCCTCACTGACGGTATCGCCGATAAAGCCGGCCACCTCGCCGCGGCGCTGATATGCGGCGGCGTAGTTCGGATCGATCCGAATGACGGCGGAGAACTCTTCCAGGGCATTGTCCCACTCCCCCTGGTAGATCTTGATACTCCCCAGCGCGTAGTGGGCATCGGCGCAGTCGGGGTTCTTTTCGATAATCGCGCGGCAGTCGGCCGTCGCCTTCTCGAAGGCGGCGTCGGCGGCGGCGGTCTTTTCGGCGGCGAGATCTTCTTTCTTGTTGGTGATCGCCTCGGCGGCGGCGCGGTAGTTCTCACGGGCCAGGGCCAGGTAGGCGCTGGCGCGGTGGAAGAGGGTATTTTCGTCGTTCGGAGCCGCCTTGAGCACCTCGGTAAAGGCCGCCGCGGCCTCGTCCCAGCTCTCCATCTCGAGCAGCTCGGCGCCGCGGCTGAACAGCGCGGTATCGACTCCCTTGGTTTCGGCACCCTGCTCACCGCCGTCGCCGCCGCCTCGATTGCAGCCGCCGGCGGCGGCCAGCAGCAGGACGCCTCCGGCCAGGAGGGTCCCCAGAAGCGTTATTACTCGGCTGGACGTTATCGATTCACGCTCAGGAAAAAAGGCCATATTCGGTCACCATCGAAAGCGAAAAACACCTGTTTTGCCGGCCGAAAGATACCGCCGGCCGATTCGAGCCGCGTCTGCGCCGCGGGGGAGACATTCCTCGAATCAATCATACTTTGGGGAAAATAGTAAAATTTTACGGCCGGGTAAAGAGCAGTTTTTGCCGTATCGGCGTCGGCGCTATTTCGTTATAATGACGCCCAGCGCGCGGCGCCGGTGATCATCAGCGCGCCTAAGCGGAAATAAAAACAACCCCCACGGCCCTTTTCGCGCGGCCGGCACACGGAAACAGATGTATTTATGGCCCGAACCACTGTGACGTTGATCTTGGCGATCGTGCTTTACCTCGGCGCGGGATTCCTTTCGGCCCAGAACGACCAGCCGGCCGACGGGGCGGCCCAAAGCCAGGCCGCCGACGCCGCGCCGGATGACGCCCCCCGGCCGGAAGCGCCGCAAAGCCAGACACTGCCGGCCGGCGCGCCCGAGCAGCCGGCGCCGGCCGCGGGCGGCACTTCGCTTTGGGTCCTGATCAAGGCCGGCGGCTGGGTTGGGGCGATTATCTTTCTTCTTTCCCTGGCCGCCGGGGC
>CADBTE010000383.1 GCA_902797455.1 uncultured Planctomycetota bacterium
GCGGTTTGATTCGACTGCGGGTCGACAATCAGTTCGTCCTGACGAGTGTCGACAGTGCCGGGGACCGAGGCGACCGGCGCGCCGACGGAAACGGATCCTTCCGGGGTCATTTCTTTATCGGGGATAATGACCTGAACCGTCCCATGGGTCGGCTGGGCCGCCGCGGTCTGGGTTCCGCCGCCCGCCGGGGGGGTATCGATAAACGTCGTCCTCGCGTCCGCGATATCGGCCGGACAGCTCTCCGGACAGGGATTATCGCTGTCGGTGCCGGTCGATTCTTGTTTATTGAACAAGCAGCCCTGCGAATTTTTCTGAAAGAGGCAGCATCCCGGCAGGAGCGCCGCACTGAGAACAGCCGCCGCGAGCACCGCGATATTTATATGGTTTTTGATCACGATCGATCTTCTCCCGCTAACATTCCGCCGCTGGGCGGCAACTATCTCCATAGGTCCCGACATCACCGCGCCGCGCGGACGAACCGACTCGTCCTGCGCGAAGGCACGGAGCTTAACATAGGATTGTAATCAGACCCAAGCGGTCCGGGAAACAAAACTTGAGGAAATCTCGTTCCCAAGGTCATTTTTACGTTGCTGCCGTTGGGGTTGTTCCTGTTGAGCAATTTGAGCGGATCGTGCGGGGGGCTCGGAACAATTTTCGATCCGATTCAAAGCGTTTTCCTCGATTTCTCCGCATAATCCGACTATCCCGACATATCGTCAAGTCAGGTATTCCGTGCATTTTGCACGCCGAAGAACGTTATTTTTCGCGTGTGGGGTACTTTTTTTTGGAAAGCGTGAAAGGAGAGGGACGATTGTTTACCAGCCGAGGAATTCGACTCAACAGATGGATCGAATCGCATGAGGCGTTGTCTATCAAGGAGAGTGTTATATGTTAGTATTGTCGAGATACAAAGATCAGAGCATCTTCATCGGTGACGATATCGTCGTGACCGTTGTTGATGTTCGGGGAGATCGTGTCCGCCTTGGAATCGACGCTCCCCCCAATGTCCCCGTCCATCGCCGTGAGATCTACGAGGCGATCAAGCGGGAAAACCGCGAAGGCCGTGTCGAACCGAATCGTGAGAACATCGAGTATCTGACGCGGTAAACAACGCCTCCCAGGGCGTTTGGCCGGCGGGCCCTGTTTCCTCCTATGGGTGATCATAAGAGGGAAGGGGGCTCGTTTTTTTCTGATGATCGATTTCACTCCTCCGCAAACGGCGTCTTATCGAGGTAGCCGCGAAATGCCGTGTCCAGGTCCTCGAAGGAAAGACCGGTAAGCTGGGCAATGTCTTCCGGGGTATCTCGAAGGGAATAGACCCGGGTCAGAAGCTCGCGAAAGGCCGGCGCGAACCGACCGCCCCCGGCATGGAAAAGGAAGTGCCCCAGTCCCGCCGACTCGGTATAGAGCGCGGGGAGGCGGCTGGAAGATTGAAACTCCTCTTTTCCGAGAATGACAAACTTTTGCACGGGCAGGAGCCCCTCCGGTTCACGGAGCCGTTCCTTGGCGCGGACAAAGCGCAGAGACCGGGTTCCTCCGGCCCGGCAGCGATCGGGCAGCGACTCGAACGTCTCCAGGTAGACGGCGATACTCTCCAAAACCCAATAGTTTGCCCGCACGCCGGCGGTCAGCCGCTGCCGCGACAGGGCCCGAGAGGCGATTGGGGACTCGGCGAAGAGCTGGTGGGTCGCCTCGTGGAAGAGCATCGTCTCCAGGGGGGTATCGTTCGGATCCTCCGAGGGGTAGATATAGATGGATCGGACCGCCGGCAGATAGCCGCCGCTGGAGACCACCGCCGTCGGATCGAGCCGCGTGGCCGCGGTCAGGTACTCCGCGCGGTTTCGGAATATCTTGACTTGATGACGCTTCCGCTGAGGGAGCCCTTTCCCCAAGACAAACCCGGCGGCCTCTTTTTCCGTCATCGAGGACTCGGGGAAGGAGAAGAACCAGAAATAGTGGAATTCTTCCAGCAGGCGCCCGATTCGAACCGCCTCCGGAAGCGATATCGAGGCAGTGACCTTAAAGTGGTCGGTTTGGATCTGCCAGGCAACCGGTTTCTTTTGCCGGTCAAGTTCCTCGGCCGAAAGCCAGCGGCCGCGATAGAGGAGTTCGCCGGATTCATAACGGGGAACATCTTCTTTGGTCACCCAGCCGTAGGCGGGGTGGTCGATCTGCCCCTGCTCCAGGTGCCGGATCTCGCTGTGATTTCGCCAGCGGCCGTCATGGAGTGTCTCTCCGAACAGGGAGCGAATTTGACTGTTGTCAGGATCGGCGCAGGAGGCGCGCAAAACCACCCGGACAGCCTCGTATCCCTTTCCCTCGCGCGCCAAAGATTGGGCCTGTTTCAATAGTTCGTTTCCCGAGGAGGTTTGAATCTGGCGCAGTCGGTCAAACCAATCGGTTTGCTCCTTCGCGGCGTCTTCCGGAAGGGAGAGGAACGATTGGACAGGCCGCTTGGGGAGGGCGATCTCATAGTCGGCCGAGGGGAAGACACGCCGCCGCGTGATTGCCGCCTCGAGCGTCATCGAACGGCTGTCGCACCATCGGGCCAGTTCTTCAAACCTCTCATCCGGCGGCGCGGCACCGTTCGCCGTCCCGCCGGGGAGACGGACGGAAGTTTGACCGCCGGTGAACCCCCAGGCAGCGGCGCCGAGCAGCAACGCGGCAAAAAGAACGTTTGAGAGGCAGAATCGAATCGGGGACATAGACGGCGGCGGAATCGGGTTTTGTATGACAGCGGGAAACGCCCGTGCGGTTTGAGCCGTGCAGGCACTGCGCTAATGCGATGATTCTACACAAAATTGGGGGCTCATCAATTGGAAAGCTTCCCGGCTCCTCCGGGGGAGAGGAGAAGATCGAAGAGTCTGAATTTCTGATTCCCGTTTTGGGGAAATTTGGGAAAGGGGCTTGAGACGGGGGGGATTTTTCCTCTCAAACAAGGAAATTTTCCGGAAATTTTCCGGAAAATTTTCACGCGAATCCGGGCGAAAAAATATTTTTGTCGAAATTTTTCCCCTGTCGTTTTGCCCGATTTCGCGCTGAAGAGTGAGAAAAACCCGAAAAAACGCGTAAAAAAAGCCCGATGATCGGCTCATTTTTTGTGAATCCCACTAATATACCTATGATGGCGTGACCTTCCTCGATTCCCAGGCGGGGATAAAATAACCGTTCGTCGCTTTAGTTTTTGTAGTATACCCCCCCTTAAGGGGTGTTTTGTCATGCCGCGAAAAAGCCTCCTGGCAGCCGAGGAATAAAAATCACCTGTTTTGTACCTCCCCAACACGGAGCCATAAAAACTATGGATAATACCGCCCCTATCAAAAAGTTCCGCCGCCGGTTTAACTATGACCAGGTCAAGACCTTTGGTTCCCACCGGTCTAGTTTTCCGGTTCCCGATCTGACGAAGCTTCAGACCGCCAAGTACAGCCGGTTCCTTCAGGAAGGCGTCGATCCCGATCAGCGCGAGAGAATCGGTTTGGAAGAAGTTCTCCAGGAAGCGTTCCCGATCTCGGATGCCGAAAACAAGCGCCGGTTGGAATACGTCAGCTACGAGCTCGAAAAGCCGCGTTTCACCAGCGACGAGTGCCGTCAGCTCAAGCTGACCTACGGTAAGCCGCTTCGCGTCCGTATTCGTCTTACCGGTGAAGGCGTCGAGACGGTCGAGGAAGATATCTATCTTGGCGATATTCCCATTATGCTCGGCGGAGGTGAGTTCATCATCAACGGGGCGGAGCGCGTGGAGGTCAGTCAGCTTCACCGTTCCCCGGGGATCGACTACCTCGAAATCAAGGATGAAGATCGTCATGGTTACAGCTGCCGCATCATTCCCGAGCGCGGCTGCTGGGTCGAACTGCTGATCTCCAACAAGAATGAGATTCATGTCAAGGTTGATCAGGCAACCAAGCTTCCGGCGATGCTGCTGCTTCGGGCGATGGACGTGAATTACGCTTCGAACGAGGCGCTCGTGCGCGCTTTCCACGGTGATCGTGTCGAAAAAATCTCTCTGGCCAAAGGGCTGAAAGTCCAAGACAAGATCAACGGCAAGATTGCCATGCGGACAATCTTGGATCCCAAGACCGGAGAGGTTCTCACCGAGTTTGGCCAAGAAATTTCCGAGAAGGTCGCCAGGGTGATATGCACCTCCGGAGAGAAATCGATTGAGGTGCTCAATTTTCCCGGCTTCTCCACCGAAGCCAAAGAGCAGAAGCCCCAGTTCGTATTGATGAACTCCATTCAACGCGATCCTTCCGGGAAGTTCGAGGGCGATGATCTGGCCAAAGATGAAAAGACCCGCGCGAAAAAGGCTCATGATAACGCGCTGATGAGGTATTATGCCTTGGCTCGTTCGGGAAATCCGAAAGAACTGAAAAAAGCTGAAGACCTCTTTAGAGAGCGCTTCGGTGACGAGAACCGTTATCGCCTGGGGAAGGTTGGCCGTTTCCGCATGAACCGGAAGCTCGGCACCGACGTCCCGGAAGATAAGATGCTCCTCTCGGCACAAGATCTGATCGATGCCATCAAGTACCTGTATGACCTTCACTGCGGTATCAAAACAGAAGATGGCGAGCACAGCGCCGCCGAGGTCGACGATATCGATAACCTTGGCAACCGCCGTCTCCGGACGATCGACGAGCTCCTCAGCGAAGAGCTTCGCAAGGGGTTCCTCAAGCTTGCCCGAACCGCCAAAGAACACCTCAATTCCCAAAAAGATGGGGGGACCTGCACACCGCGCAGTCTGATCAACCAGAAGGCGGTCTCCAGCGCCCTCGATTTTTTCTTCGGGCGCGGCGAGCTTTCGCAGGTGGTCGACCAGACGAACCCGCTTTCGATGCTGACGCACGAACGCCGGCTCTCCGCCCTCGGTCCCGGCGGTCTTAACCGCAAACGGGCCAGTTTCGAGGTTCGAGATGTCCACGCGACCCACTATGGCCGAATCTGCCCGATCGAGACCCCAGAAGGGACGAACATCGGTCTGATCTCGTCGCTGGCCATCTACGCCGGTGTCGATGAGTACGGGTTCCTTGTCGCTCCCTACCGCAAGGTAGAAGACGGGAAGATCACCGATAAAGTCGAGTGGCTGCGTGCCGACGCGGAGTTCGGCAAGAGCGTGGTTCCCGCCGATGTCCATATCGAGGAAATCAACGAGAAGGGGTACATTGGGAAGATTGTCCCCGACTCGGTGACGAAGATGGTGATCGCGCGCAAGGATGGCGACTATGTCACTATCAATGTGGAAGATGTGCAATACATCGACGTTGCCCCGAACCAGATGGTCGGTGTTTCGGCGGGGCTGATCCCGTTCCTGGAGCACGATGACGCGAACCGCGCGCTGATGGGGGCGAATATGCAGCGGCAGGCGGTTCCGCTTTTGATTTCGGAAGCCCCGTTGGTCGGCACCGGCTTGGAGACCGCTGCGGCGCTCAACTCCTCGCTGCTGGTACGCGCGCGCCGCTCCGGTATCGTCACCTATGTCGATGCCCTGAAGATCGTGATCGAAGGGGATAACAACGCGAAAGATACCTATCTCCTGCGCAAGTTCAAGGCGCTGAACGAACGGACCTGCCAGAACCAGAAACCGATCGTCCGTCCCGGTCAGAAGGTCGCCGAAGGAGAAGTCATCGCCGATGGCGCCTGTACCGATCATGGTGATTTAGCGCTGGGCCGCAACGTTCTGGTCGCGTTTATGGTGTGGGATGGCTTCAACTACGAGGACGCGATCATCCTCAGCGAAGAACTTGTTCAAAACGACACCTACACCTCGCTTCATATCGAGGAACTCGACGAGGAGATCCGCGAGGTCAAGAGCAACAGCGGCTCCAGTTCCGGGAAACCGCGCGTCGAGGAGTTTACCCGAGATATTCCCAATGTCAGCGAGGATATGCGCAAGCACCTCGATGAGTTTGGCATCGTAAAAATTGGAACCTATGTCAGCCCCGGGGATATCCTGGTTGGGAAGGTGGTTCCGAAGAACAAGCAGGAGCTCTCTCCCGAGGAAAAGCTCTTGCACGCGATCTTCGGCCGTACGGGCGAAGATGTCAAAGACGCCTCGCTTAGAGTTTCCCCCGGGATGGAGGGGATTGTGATCGGGACCCACAAAATTCAGTCCCGCAGCGGTCTTTCCGAAGAGAAGCGCAGGGAGTACGACAGCAAACTGGCGAAAATCGACGAGGAAGGGAACGCGAAGATCACCGAATGCTTCGGCGCGATGATCGATGAGATGGAGAAGGTCTCGAAAAAACAGATCGTCGACAAAGATGGGAACTCCCTCACTCAGGAGCGGACTCCCAAAGATGTCGCCGACACGGCGAAGCACTTCAGTTTCAAAGAGATGTGTCGAACGAACAACGTCAAAGAGGACAGTGCGGAATACAAGAAGCTTGCCACTGTCTGGAACAAGCACCGTGAGGTGGTGGAGGACGCTATTGACGAGCGGGATCACGAGCGGAATACGCACCAGGCGGGGGATCAGCTCAAGCGGGGGGTTCTGGAGCGCGTGATCGTCTACATCGCCACCAAGCGCGTTATCTCGGTTGGTGATAAGATGGCTGGCCGCCACGGAAATAAGGGGGTTATCTCCCGTATTCTCCCGAAGGAAGATATGCCGTTTATGGCCGACGGTACCCCGATCCAAATCATGCTTAATCCGCTGGGCGTTCCGAGCCGTATGAACGTCGGCCAGATCCTTGAAACCCACCTGGGATGGGCGGCCTCGAAGCTTGGTTACCGCGCCGTCGCGCCGGTCTTTGGCGGAGCGACCGAGGAGCAGATCAACGACGAGCTCGAGAAGGCCGGCCTTCCCCGTCACGGAAAGGTCCAGCTCTATGATGGCCGAACAGGGGAACCGTTCGGTCAGGAGACGACCGTCGGTTACATCTACATGCTCAAACTCCACCACCTGGTCGACGACAAAGTCCACGCGCGAAGCACCGGCCCGTATTCGCTGATCACCCAGCAGCCGCTGGGCGGAAAGGCGCGTTCCGGCGGTCAGCGCTTCGGCGAAATGGAATTCTGGGCTCTGGAGGCCTACGGCGCGGCGTATACGATTCAGGAACTGCTGACGGTCAAAAGTGATGACGTGGAAGGCCGAACCAAGATCTATGAATCGATGGTCAACGGGAAGAACTCCCTTAAGTCCGGGATTCCCGCCAGCTTTGATGTGCTGGTCAATGAGATCAAGGGGCTTGCCCTTGATATGCAGCTGATTTCGACTCACCGCGAACTGGGCGCGACAGGGAATGACCTGACCTGACCTTTCAGATTAGCCGCGAGAGCGAAAAACGTGCGCGCGAAGCGAGTTTTTTTGAAAGCCCCATTTCGCGCGTTTCTTACCGTGATCATTCAACACCGTAAAAATATATCCCAGAGAGTATTATGAGTAACAGCGATTCCAATTACGACCAGATCAATGATTACAACGCGGTGCGGATTACCCTGGCTGACCCCAACAAAATTCGCGCGGAGTCCAAGGGAGAGGTCAAGAAGCCGGAGACGATCAACTACCGTTCGTACAAGCCTGAGAAGGATGGACTCTTCTGCGAGAGGATTTTTGGCCCTCAGCACGACTTCGAGTGCAGCTGCGGAAAGTACCGCGGGATCAAATACAAGGGGATGGTTTGTGATCGGTGCGGGGTCAAGCTTACGACCAGCAAGGTTCGCCGCCAGCGGATGGGGCATATCGACCTGGCCGCGCCCGTGGTCCATATCTGGTTCTTCAAGTCGACTCCCTGTCGTCTGGCGAGTATTCTGCCGCTCAAAAGCACGGATCTGGAGAAGATCATCTACTTCAACAGCTACGTGGTGACCGAACCAGGAGAGTCCGGACTGAAGGTCGGGGAGCTCCTGAACGAGAAGGAATATGGGGAAGTCTCTTCCGAGTTCCGCAATACTGGCTTTAAGGCCGAGATGGGAGCCGAGGCCATTCGTACTCTCCTGAAGAATCTCAAAGTCGTCGATGAATCCAAAAAGCTCCGCAAGGAACTCGAGGAGTACGAGAGGAAGGCGGGGAAGAAGCGGCTCAGAGAAAAGCAGGGGCAAAAGGTTAAAGATCTGGTCAACCATCTGGAGCATATCGAGGATCTGCGCAACTGCGGAAGCGGGAACAAGCCCGAGTGGATGGTTTTGGATGTGATTCCCGTGATCCCGCCCGATCTGCGTCCCCTCATTATGCTCGAGAATGGTTCCTTCGCGAGCAGTGACCTCAACGATCTGTATCGTCGAATCATTAACCGCAACAACCGGCTCAAAAAGCTCATCGACCTAAACGCGCCCGAGGTCATTGTCAAGAACGAGAAGCGGATGCTCCAGCAGGCCGTTGACGCGCTCATCGACAATAAGCGCGTGAAGCGGTCGCTCCTCGGCCAGTCCTCCCGTCCGCTCAAATCGCTCACCGATCTTATCACCGGGAAACAAGGCCGTTTCCGGGAGAACCTCCTCGGCAAGCGTGTCGACTACTCCGCCCGCAGCGTGATTGTGGTTGGTCCGTACCTCCGTCTTCATCAGTGCGGCATCCCCAAAAAGATCGCGCTGGAACTCTATCAGCCGTTCATCATTCGTCGTCTCAAAGATCTTCAGCACGCCGATACCATCAAGAGCGCCAAGAAGATGCTCGAGCGCAGGGACGAGGAGGTCTGGGATATTCTCGAAGAGGTGATTCAGAATCATCCGGTTCTTCTCAACCGCGCGCCGACCCTCCACCGTATGGGGATTCAGGCCTTCGAACCGGTACTGGTCGAGGGGAACGCAATCAAACTCCACCCGCTGGTCTGCAAAGGGTTCAACGCCGACTTTGACGGAGACCAGATGGCGGTTCACCTTCCGCTGTCGATCGAGGCGCAGGTTGAGGCTCATACCCTGATGCTTTCGACAAACAACATCTTTAGTCCCGCCAACGGCCGTCCGATCATCAGTCCGTCACAAGACATGGTGATGGGGTGCTACTATATCACCATTGCCCTCGACAATATGAAGGGGGAGGGGATGGTCTTCTCCAGCAAAGATGAGGTTCTCCTGGCCTATTCGCTGGGGAAGGTTCATCTTCAGGCCAAGATCAAGGTCCGAATGGCGAAGAACCGCTGGATTGAGTCGAAGGGGGACAAGAACAACCCCGACTCCCGCCGGAAGATGGTGACCGAGGGGGAACTCTTCGAAACGACCCCGGGAAGAATCATCTTTAACGAGATTCTCTCCGACGGAATGCCCTTCTACAATGTCAATCTCCGCAGCAGCGAGCTGGCCGGCGTGATCAGTGACTGCCACGAGTATCTCGGCCGAAAGGCGACGATTGACCTTCTCGACCGCATGATGCGTATCGGCTTCGAGGAAAGTACCAAGAGTGGTCTTTCCTTCGCGACGGACGACTTGATCACACCGCCCGAGAAGAAAGAGATTCTCGATCAGGCCGAGCGGGAGGTGAAGAAGCTCCACAATATGTTTGAGCAAGGTTTCCTCAACGAGAATAAGCGCAAGAACGACACGATCGACATCTGGACCAAGGCCGGTGACACCATCACTGAAAAGATGATGGAGGGGCTCAAGAACGATAAGCGTACCGATAGGTACGTGGGGTACGTCAATCCGATCTACTTGATGAAAGACTCCGGCGCTCGTGGCGGTCAGGAGCAGATCCGTCAGCTGGCTGGGCTTCGCGGCCTGATGGCCAAACCGAACGGCGAAATCATCGAGACCCCGGTGAAGGCCAACTTCCGTGAGGGACTCAACGTTCTGGAGTACTTCAGCTCCACGCACGGCGCTCGCAAGGGGTTGGCCGATACGGCGCTTAAGACGGCCGAATCGGGTTACCTGACCCGCAAGCTCATCGACGTTTCACAAAACGCCGTCATCACGATGTACGACTGCGGGACGAAAGAAGGAATCATCAAGGGGGTTATTTTCGAAGGTGACCGAATCTCTGTTCCGATCTCCGACATCATCATCGGCCGTGTTTCCCGCCAGAATATCACCGATATTGCCACCGACGAGATTGTCGTTCACGAAAACGAGATGATCACCGCGCCGATCGCCAAGCGTATCGAGGAGATGGGGATATCCCGAATCAAAGTCCGTTCGCCGCTCACCTGCGAGGCGCCGCTCGGTATCTGCGCCATGTGCTACGGAATGGACCTGTCGACCAGCCGCCTGGTTGAGGAGGGGATGGCGGTCGGGATCATCGCCGCTCAGTCGATCGGCGAGCCGGGTACTCAGCTGACGATGCGTACGTTTCACATCGGAGGGACGGCGTCGCACAGCGCCGAGAGCAATTTCGTCAAGACGCAGTTCGCGGGAAAGGTGCGGTTCGTCGGCATGGAGGTGGTCAAGAGCAAGGATGTTGAAAATGATGTGGAGATCACGCGGGTGTTCAGCTGCAAGCCCGATGGCGGTGTGACCATTATGACCCAGCATGGCGCCAGGTATACCTACAACATTCCCGAGGGGGCTGAGATGGTAGTTGAGGAAGGGGACGAAGTCCAGAAGGGTGACACCCTCTGTACCTTTGACCCGCACTTGAGGATGAATCTCGCTCCGAAAAACGGCGTGGTTCATTTCGAGGGGATTATCGAGGGGGTCAACGCTGAGGTGAACCCGGCTACCGGCAAGCTGAAGATCAAGTCGAAGATCCAAAAGAACCCGAAGATCTACCTCACCGATAAAAAGGGAAAAATTTTCAAAGGGACCGAACGCGATGTCCCCGCGAACTCTGAAATCAAGGTGGATGACGGAGACAATGTCACGAAGGGGACGCTGCTCTTCACGACCCCGAAGAGCGTCGCCGGAACCAAAGATATCACCAGCGGTCTTCCTCGAGTGACCGAGCTGTTCGAAGCCCGAACACCGAAGAATCCCGCGATTATCGCCGAGATCGCTGGTGTGGTGAAAGAGATCAAAGAAACTACCCGCGGCAAAAAGGTTGTCACCATTCATCCCAATGACGTGGAGGGCGATGAGTCCGATGTCGAGCAAGAGATCCCTGTGTCGAAGAGTCTCGTGGTGAAAGAGGGAGACGAGGTCAAAGAGGGACAGCTCTTGACCGACGGCCACAAGACCCCGCAAGATATTCTTCGCATTCAGGGGAGAGAGGCGCTTCAGACCTACTTGATCAACGAGGTACAGGAGGTCTACCGCGGTCAGAACGTTCGGATCAACGACAAGCACATCGAGATCATCGTCACTCAGATGCTTCGCCGGCAAAAGGTTCGCTCCGCCGGGGATACCGATCTGATTCGGACAAAACTGGTCGACAAGCGCAAGGTCGCTCAGAAGAACCAGGAGATTCTTGACAGTGTTAAGATTCTCGATCCGGGCGACTCCTTCTTCCAGGAGGGGGATGTCGTTCCGCGCGCTATCTTCGAGAAAAAAGAGGACGAACTCGAGGCGGAAGGGAAGCGGGTTCCGAAGGCGAAGGACGCGGAGCCGGCCAAGGTCGTGGACGAGCTTCTGGGGATCACCAAAGCTGCCGTTTTGAGCGAGAGTTTCATTTCGGCGGCGAGCTTTCAGGAGACCACCAAGGTTCTTACCAAGGCGGCTCTGGAGGGGAGGGAAGACCACCTGGAAGGGCTCAAAGAGAACGTGATCCTCGGTCGACTGATTCCGGCCGGTACCGGATTCCAGAAGTATCGGGACGCCCAGTGGCGTCATTATCCCGAAGTTGCCGATCGGGCGACGCACTTCGGTTATGCCTCGCAGCCGCACAGTTACGCTCTTCTCCAGGAAGAGTACAGTGCCTCGACCGAGGCGGGTGCCGCCGATACCGGCGGAGGATTCGCTCCGGTGGCTGACGAGATCCCTGAAAAGCCCGCCGACAGCGGGGAGAATGAAAGCGGCTCGGCTGCTGAATAAGCCTCTTTTAAGCGTCCGGATCCCGAACAAAAAACCGCCCCTTTAAGGGGCGGTTTTTTGTTCAGTGGGCCTGCTGTTTTCAACGGGTTCAGGACTCTTGTTCGCGGCTTTCTTTGGGAGGGGGAAGAAGATAGCCGCGACCGACAAACAGGGCCAAAAGGTTCTGTTTATCGTCGGTAACACGAACCTCGCAAACGGAGAATCGTCCGGTTCGGGAAACTTCTTTGGCCTCGGCGAAGATGGTACCGCTTTTGACCGACTTGAGAAACGAGATGGTCGTATCGATCCCAATCATGGGGGTGTCCCAATTCCCGGCGGCCGCGAAGGTGAAATCGGCGATAGAGTAGAGAACCCCTCCCTGAACGACTCCAAGGCCGTTGAGGTGATTGTCGCGCAGCAGAAGCGAGCTGCGGGCAAAACCGACGCCGGCCTCTTCCAGGCGAATTCCAATCAGGTCACAGATGAAACGGTCTTTTTTCATGCGGGCAATCTGGGGGCTATCCGCGGACATGGGAAAACACCTCGCTGTTTTTCGATGGGGATGGAAGGAACTACTTAAGAATGCCGAGAGTTCGCAGCTTTTGACGGCACTCATCCCGCTCGCGGCAGCGCTCAAGCCCCTGCCAGCGTGGATCCTGCACTTGGAGAAAATCTTCCTCGGTGGCGGGGGTCCGGCCCGCCAGGCGCCGAATAACCCCCTGGTCGAGCGCGGTGAGGTGGAGCGAGTTGAGATTGTAGTCGAGAAACGCCTCGTACGAGACGGGGAAGAGAACGCGAATAATCTTTTCGCCAATGGTCGTGGCGTACTGGACGATCTCCCACTGCGCGTGTGACTCCATTCTCAGCGAGAGAAAATGGAAAAGGTTATGCAGATCACACTTCCAATACGCTTCGGTGTAGGTGGAAAGAGGGAGATCTTTGCGCGCCTGTTCCCGAGCGATACCCGCGTCGATCCTCTTTTGATACAAAGCGCGGGCAGCCTCGTGGAACGCTCTTTCCTCTTCGCTGAAAGCCGATCCCCGCTCAGGGGGAAGGAAACCGTCGCTTCCCTGCCGATTGCTCGCCGTCTGGATTCGCCAGCCGTCATTTTCGATGGTGTAGGCGGCGTCGATCGCGACAGAGTATCTTGTGCTGTACTCGTTGACCGAGGCGGTTCGGTGACGAATCCACTGGCGCCAAGTGTCCATCGGAACGCGGACAAGGAGCTTGACCTCGGCCATTTCGAAGGGGGTCGTGTGCCGGTGACGCATCAGGTAACGAAGAAGCGCTTCGTCAGTCGATATGGCCCGCGTTCCGGCGCCGTAGCTGACCCTGGCTGCCTGAGCAATCGCCGAATCGCTCCCCATCCAATCGACCAGACAGACAAAACCGTCGTTCAGAAGAGGGAATTTCTTCCAGCGGAGGGCTTCTCCGGCGGCTGACGGATCGATCGCGCGCTGCTCATCGGCGGACATAAAGACTATCTCCCGAGGAAATTAAGGACGCTTCCTGACTTCTCTTTTTCAAAGACGATGTTTTTGCTGGCGAGGATGTTCAGATAATCGGAAGTGATATTTAGGACCTCGTCGAGGTAGTAATCACGGGTGATTTCAGACGAATTGCGGATCACCTTCTCGATCTTCTCTTCTTCCTCTTTGTCGGAATCGAGTTTCTCCAGTTCGGCGAAATACTTTTCGCGGTTCAGCGACGTGGTTTTCTTCGATTTGTATTGGTCGTAGAGAGAGATTTTCTCTTCCACCTTGATGAAATCGGGGGACTTCGCCGTACGATCTTCCGAGAGCTTCGCCAGCGCCGCGACGATTTCGGGGGTGACGTAATTGAACGTGGGGAGATACTTCGCCGGCTGAATCTTTTCGAGTTTCAGCGGGTTGTCGAGATCCGACTCTCCGATCCCCTCAAGATGGCCGGTGAGCGACGGAATGACGACGTCGGAGGGGATGCCGCGGATCTGCGAGGTGTCACCGCCCGGGAGCCAGAATCCCTGGACCGTGACTTTGATCATTCCGAGATTCGGGGCTTCCTCGAGCATAGAGCCGAAGAGCAGATCCGCGATCGGGGTGACCGACTGGACCGAGCCCTTGCCGTGGGTGGTTTTGTCGCCGACGACCAGGCCGCGGTGGTAGTCTTTAATAGCGCCGGCGAAAATCTCGGAGGCGCTCGCCGAAAAGCGGCTGGTGAGAACCACCAGCGGGCCTCCCCAGGAGATCCCCGGATCGGGGTCGTTGTGGAAGATAACCGAGTCTTTGTCACCTCGGCGGTGCGGATCGGGTTTGACCTGAACGACCGTTCCTCCCTCAACGAACAGACCGGTGAGCGAAATCGCCTCGGGAAGGATGCCGCCGCCGTTGAGGCGCAGATCCACGACACAGGCATCGACCTTCTCGCGAACGAACTGGTCGAGAATCACTTGGACATCATGAACCGTTCCGTGAGCTTCGGTCTCGCCTCGGCGCAGCGCGTCGGTATCAAGATAGAAACTCGGCAGGTCGATAACACCGATCTTGTAGGGAGTACCGTCGGGACGCTGTCCGGCCTGGAAAATCTCCCCTTTCGCGGCGCTGTCATCCAGGTCGATTCGATCGCGGACGATCTTGATGATGCGGTTCCCCGGAATCACCTGAAGGCGGACAACGGTCCCTCCTTTACCGCGGATCTTGTCAACGACATCGGAGAGTTTCATGTCGACCACGTCTTCTATCGGGCCGCTTTCACCTTGGCCGACGCCAATGATCCGATCACCCACGGCAAGTTCTCCCTGCTTTTGCGCGGGGGACCCTTTGACGATCTCTTTGACTTGGGTGTAGCCGTCTTCCCAACCGAGCGTGGCGCCGATCCCCTCGAAGTTCAGACTCATCTGGATATTGAAGTTCTCGTAAGATTTCGGCGAGAGGTAGCTTGTATGTGGATCGTAGACGTTGGCGATAGCGGTCAGCGCGATTTCGAGGACGTCATCGTTGGACGTTTGACGCATCCGCTTCTGGAAGCTGCTGTACCGACGATGAAGACGTTCGACCGGAGTCTCGTCCGCCCACGGATTGGGGGCCGCTTCGGCGTTTGACTGGGCCGTATCGTCCTGCTCTTTGTTTTTCTCTTTCTTTTCTTCGTCCCGCTTGTCGGCCTCTAGGGAGAGAATCTCGAATTTGACCCGTTTTCTCCATCGGTCGGCCACTTCGGCGTCATCTTTGGGGAAGGTGAGGAGGTCTTTATCACGGACAATCTCTTCGTCTACCGTGAAGTCGAACGGCCCGTCGAGAATCTGCTGCGCCAGGGCACATCGCTCGTCGACTCGGGTGAGGTAGACATTGTAGATCGTAAACGCGGGAGAGAGGTCTCCCTTGCGGGCCAAAATGGCGAAGGAATCGCGATATTTCGCCTGGAAGGTCTGAACGTCGCCGGCGGTGAAGTAGAGCTTCATCGGGTCGATTGCCTTGATATACAGATCGAACGCTTGCTGGGAGACGGTAGTGTCGATTCGGCGCTGCGAGAAGTGGCGTCCCTCGAGGATGCGGGCGAAGTTGATCACAATGCTCTTGTCGCGGGCGGTCGGTTCGAGGAGACGATTCGTCGAGGGGGGATTGTCCGTCTGAGACTGGGGGGCAGGCGCGGTCGCCGGCTGCGCCGAAACAATGGCGGTCCCCAAGAGGACCAGGGCCATAAGAACAAGCCCGATACCGGTTCGTGAAGCGGGGAAACACCCGCGCTGATTCCGCTGCGAATCCTTCATTATCACCTCGACCTAAAAATATTATCCGGTTAAGACCGCGGACGCGCGATCCTTTGATAGTTGCCGTTCGTTTCGCGCTGTTTCTGTCATTTTGTGAGGGGGGAGTGCCTCCCCCCGACGGCTCCCTCACGTCTGTCGAAAAGGGCCCTGATTGGTATAACGATTTTCGAGGCGCGGGGCAAGATAGATCGACAGAAAAAACCTCTTAAATATCCTTTCGGGGGCGCGGCATCAGCAAAAATCAACACAAAGAACAGCTTTCCGGATGGCGTCCAAAGGGATGGACGCCTTTTGGGAGGAAAGCCGTGACCGTCTTAAGTGTTTCGCGGCGCGGGTGAAGCCGGCACTAGAAATATTGCCCGGTCCCGTAGGGGAGTTCTTTGAACATCTTGCTGATCGACTGGTTCTCGTGGATGCGCTTGATCGCCTCGCCCAAGACCGGCGCGATGGAGATCACCTTGATGTTCGGCAGATTGTGTTCGGGAAGCAGCGGAATCGTATCGGAGAGGACGATCTCCTCGATTGGGGCGTTGCGCAGCTGCTCGATGGCGTTGCCGCACAGAACTCCGTGGGTCGCGGCGATGAAGATTTTGGTCGCGCCCATCTTTTTGACCAAGTGAGCGGCGCCGCAGATGGAGCCGCCGGTGCTGATCATGTCGTCGAAGAGGAAAGCGACGCGCCCGGCAATCGGGCCGCCGATGATATTGGCCTGCTCGACAACGTTGCCGTGGCGGCGCTTATCGATGATGGCAAGATTACCGCCCAGCGCCTTGACGTGCGCTGCGGCACGCTTGATACTTCCCTCATCGGGGCTGACGACGACACATTCCTCAGGCTTGTAGCCGAGGGAAGTAATGTAGTGATCAAGAACCGGAGAGGCGGAGAGGTGATCGACCGGGATATCGAAAAAGCCTTGGATCTGCGCGGCGTGCAGGTCCATCGCGACGATACGGTCGGCTCCGGCTCGGGTAATGAGGTTGGCGACCAGCTTGGCGGTGATGGGGGTTCTTCCCTCATCTTTGCGGTCTTGGCGGGCATAGCCGAAATAGGGGATCACGGTGGTGATACGGGCGGCACTGGCGCGTTTGAAGCTCTCGATCATAATCAGCAGCTGCATCAGCGAGTCATTGACCGGCCGGCAGGTCGGCTGGATCAAAAAGACATCCTCTCCGCGGACATCTTCTTCGATCTTGCAGAAACTCTCACCGTCGGGGAAGGGATGAAGGTCGATCTGACCCAGGGGAATCCCGATATAGTCACTGATGTTTTTAGCCAGCGCCGGGTTGGCACTACCGGAAAAAATTTTGATTTTCTGCATTGAACTATCCATTTCGGGTCATACGGTTCTGCGTCCGGGCAGTTCGTGGAGACTGTATGAGCAGCTTACGAAACGTTTGCCTTCGTACCAGTCCCTGTATTCTAGGGGGAATATTCCTATTTATCAACCCCCGCGGCTCGCATCTTTGGCCTAATAGAGGGCAAGAGAATTGACTTGGCGCGAAAAATGGGGTAAATTAAGGGATAGGGGAAATTTGTTCAAGCAAAGGGTCCTGCCTGTTCGGCAGAGGAGCTTGGGGCCGGTTCCGGCCAAAGGAAGAAAATCCGTATGGAGAAATCTCTTGATATCAAACTGCGGCGGATCCTCGCGGACCGTTCCTGCAACGATTTCATTTTGGCGGACGCCAAAGACGCCGACATGGCGTATGGGCTCGCGGCGCCGGGAAAGAGTCCCGAGCAGCACGCCGGCGAAGCCCGCTTTAAGACCCTCGACCAGTATCGCGATCAAATCCGCCAGATTATTGATCAGGGGCTCGTCGACATCGTTTTGATGAGCGCCAGCACGAACGAGCTTTTGGCTATCCGTGAGAAGCGTTTTGTCAATTCGCCGATTACCCCCGCCATCAGGGCCAACGACACGACCGACATCTGGCTGGCCGGAGCCGAGGGAATTTATCCCACGGTCCCTTCCCGTCCCTTCCGTACCGCTTCGCTCGATCACGCGATGTGCGGTCATATCGACTGTACCCCCGAAGAGCGCGCCGCCGGACTGGGGGCCGATCTTGGCCTTTATTCCATCACCTTCAACAATAACCCCGTGACCGATTACGAGGCGCTGGCGGCGTACAAGGAATTCCGTCTCGAGGCCGAGAGGAAAGGGTTCCGCCATTTTCTCGAGGTTTTCAGCCCCAACGCCTGTGCCCCGAACTGTCCGGTCGACATCCCGAAGTTTGTCAATGACCATATCGTCCGAACGCTTGCCGGCGTGACCAGCAAGGGACGTCCGATCTTCCTTAAGATCCCCTACTACGGCCCGAAGGCGATGGAGGCGCTGGCCCGGTATGACAGTTCAATCGTCGTCGGTATCCTCGGCGGATCGGCGGGAACGACGCTCGACGCCTTCCAGATGCTCCACGACGCGAAGAAGTACGGTGCCCGTGTGGCCTTGTACGGCCGAAAGATTAACCAGGCCGATCACCAGCTCTCATTCGTGAAGTACCTGCGCTTGATCGCCGACAGCCAGATCGATCCGGTTGAGGCGGTGAAGGCCTACCACGGGGACCTCCAGAAGCTGGGGATCCGGCCTTCCCGCCCGCTTAACGATGATCTTCAGACGACGGTTCAGTCGGACAGTTACAGCGGCTCGTCGACCTCGATCAAGTCGTCGCCTAAGAAGGCCGTTCCCGGCCGAGGAGGGATTGAACCTCTTCCCGATTTCTCCAAGATGACCCAGGAAGAGAAGCTGCGCTGGAATCTGGATCGTATTCGCAGAATGTGATCCCTTTTATCCGCGCAATCGTCGCGACCGGATTAAAAAGAATCGGAACAACCGTTTTTTTCCCGCTGTGGCTAAATCCGATTTGAAGGTTCGGTTATCATATACTATATGTTGAGGGACGTTGTACGTTTTAAGGACCTGAGGGTGTCCCGCTTTCCTTCACGTCCGAGTTGTTCGTATGTGTCCTCTGCAAGAGCAGAGGATAAGAACACAAGGAAAGAATCGTAACAGGGAGAATATAGGTGCTGTCTATGAGCTTTCTGTCAAAATGCGCCTGGGGCAGACGGGTGTCGGCGTTTGTTCTCTTCGGTCTCCTTGTTTTATCCGGCCAGGTTTTTCTCTTTGGGGCGGGCGTCGTTCATTCAACCCTCTTCTCCGAATTGGAAGTCAACCGTCTTGGTTTGACTCGTCCCTGGTTCAACCAGGTGCTTCTTGATTACGGGAAGGGCCACGTTACCGGCGTTACTCTCCAGGACGATACCCTTTACATCACGACCGATGCCGGCCGGCTCCATGTGATTGACGGCAAGACGGGGACAACTCTCTGGAGCCGTCTTTTGGGGTCCAGTGACCAAATCTCGACCGAGGCGGCGGTCAACAGTAAAATCGTCGCGGTTATCCATGGCACCACATTGAATGTACTCGACCGTTTCGATGGCCGCCGGCTCCTCGATATCCCGATCCAGGCTCCCCCGGGGGCCGGTCCCCAGGTGAGTGAGCGTTACATCTACGTCCCGATTCTTACCGGGAAGATTTTTGCTTACCCCATCAATGAAATCCCCTCCAAACCCGGGCCGAGCGGACGCTTTACCTATGAGGATATTGACGCGCTGCGGGTCAACGACGAACTCTCGGCGACGGTCAAAGAGAAGATGAAAACCCTTCTCGATGATACCCAGGTCGAAAAATACGCGCTTTCCCCGGTTCTGGCCAACGAAATCCTGATGTGCCCGGCTCTTGGACACCCTCTGGTTCAGCCGATCCTCACGACCCAAACCCTCTTCGATGATTACTGCGCCTGGGTGACCGATAACGGCAGTTTGTTGTTCGCCCGTACCCACTTCAGCGATGAAGCCAACGCACTGAAGGTCGTCTATCGGGTGACGCTCTCGCCGGAGGTCTTCTATTCCGACCGGAAGCACTACACTCGTGTCTATGTTCCCTACGACAACGAGATGAACTACCGGCCGACATACTGCCCGTTCGACAAGAGTGATTTCAATTCCAGAAAGACCCCTCCCGGGCGCGGCGGAATGCTTTTGGTCGGCGCTCAGACCGGCTATATCTTCGCCGTGAACGATTTCTCGGGAGATGTTGACTGGCAGTTCTGCGCGGGGGAGCGGGTGATCGACCCGATTGGCCTGTCGGTCGACCCGGACAATCCCTCGTCAGACTGCTGTTACGCCACGACATACCTGGGCAACTTCTTCTGTGTCAGACTCAAGGATGGCACCGAGGTTTGGCGAACCGATCGTGTGCGTCAGTTTGTGGCGGCCACTCCGTCGCGCATCTATGTTCAAGACCTTTACGGAGATCTGGTTGCCCTTGATAGACAGACGGGGAAAAAGGTCACACGCATCTCGATGGATATCGGAACCTACGCCGTCTTTAACGTGGAGAGCGATCGAATTTACCTCGTTGCTCCCGATGGTCTGGTCCAATGCCTCCACGAGATCGACTCGGATCAGCCGCGCCGCTACCGAGAGACCGCCGTCGAGATCGGGGAGCGTCTCAAGGCCGAGCGTGCGTCGTACCGTTCCCCGCAGCAGGCCGCCCTGGCCGAGTCTGATGACGGCGATGATTCCGGCTCGGATGATCAAAACGGCGCGAAACCGGCGGCCGGCGCGCCGTTGATCTCCGGTGGCGCCCTCGACGAAAAACCGAGCAAACCCGCCGCCAAAGACGACGACGCCGATACCGGTTCCTCCGATGCCGACACCGATGATGACTCTGATGACGATACCGAGGACGCTGAAGTCGAGGAGGATCCCTTTAGCTGATCGTCCCATGAGAGGGCCGGTGGTCTCTTCGGCCGCGAAGTGTTTCTTTATCGGGGAGCGGGTTCGTTCCCCGATTTTTTTCGTCGGAATCCTCCCCTCTTTCCTCCCCCTTGTGCTCTTTCACCGCTGGCCCAAGGGGGACTGTCCCTCTTCCTTTTAAGAGGATTTCCCCTATAATTCGCGTACAATGAGTGATATGATACCTCAAACTGGCCAGCCAATATCTCCCTTGCCGTTCCCGGGTAATATCGCGGTCCTGGGGGCCAGCGGGAGCATCGGCACGGCGGCGCTTGACGTCATTGCCGCATCGGATGGGGTATTGCGCGCCGCAGCGCTGAGTGTTCATCATGATACCGCCAAGCTCGCCGAGGCGGCCTGTCGGTTTCGGCCGGCCGTGGTCGCTGTCGCCGATGAACATGCCGATCGCACCCCGCTGTCGCGGCTTCCCGCCGAAACAGAGGTTCTCTTTGGCCCCGAGTCACTCGAGACGATCGCCCGCAGGGCCGATATCGATACGGTCCTGTGTGCTGTCGTCGGCTGTGCGGGTCTTCGCAGTACGCTGGCGGCTGTCGAGGCGGGGAAGACCCTCGCGCTGGCGAATAAAGAGTCACTGGTGACGGCCGGCGAACTGGTCATGGATGCCGTTCGGCGCTGCGGCGCGACGTTGTTTCCCGTCGATTCTGAGCACAGCGCCATCTATCAGTCGCTGCGCGCGCGAAGCGCATCCGCCGATCCGCTCATTGCGGGACAGGAGGTCAAATCGCTCGTGCTCACCGCCAGCGGCGGCCCGTTCAAAGACCGGACCGCGGAGGAACTCAAGTCCGTGACGGTCGACGAGGCTTTGGCTCATCCGACCTGGAAGATGGGGAAAAAGATCACGATCGATTCGGCAACGATGATGAACAAGGCCTTCGAACTGGTCGAGGCGTGCTGGCTGTTCGGTATCACTCCCGATCGTATCGAAGTGATGATTCACCCGCAGTCGGTGATTCATTCGATGGTTGAGTTTGTCGATTCTGCCGTCATGGCGCAATTAAGCCCTCCCGATATGCGGCTTCCGATTCAGCTGGCCCTGTATCGAGGTCGGCGGCTGGGCGGCCCGGCACGCCGTTTTGATTGGCGGCAGCCCCTTTCGTTTGAAATGGTCCCCGTCGACGAAGACCGCTTTCCCGCGATTCGGCTCGGCCGAGAGGTCGCCTCGCGCGGAGGATCGTGCGGCGCTGTGGTCAACGCGGCGAACGAGACCGCCGTGGAGGCGTTTCTCTCGGGGCGGCTCCCCTTCCATAAAATTGTGGCCGCTTGCCAAGC
>CADBTE010000384.1 GCA_902797455.1 uncultured Planctomycetota bacterium
AAAGGCCGACAGTCTCCTGTTCCGATCGCGGGATAACGAGGATTATCAAACGATGCTCGAGGCGATCCGCCATGGAAGCGCCGAGGCGGCCAAGCGGCCGCGGGCCGATCAGGCCGGTTTCCCCGGGCGCCCGGAGCCGTAAAGAAACAGCGAGAACTTCGCTCTTGACCGGCCGCGCAAAAGATGACCGCTGTTTGCCTGTCCCGCTCTTTGGGCGGGGCAGGGAGGGGGGCTTGCGGACTTTTTCCATGCTCCTTGGTAACAGTCTTCTTCTTTTGGGGTAAAATGGCTTGCTGGTTCTATGGTTTGACACACCAAGCGTGCCGCGGGCGCCTCACCGCGCGAGGCCAGGGAGCAGATTATGTCCGAACAACGCCCGGCGGAAATTCCGCCGTCCTCGACACTGTTTCGCTCGAAATCGGGCGCGTCGGCGTTTTTTTGCAGTATCGCCCTGTGGGGGATCGGGGTGGGGTGCTTTGCCGCGGTCCTGAACAATTTCCTATCGGATATTCACGGTGTCACCGAGTTTCAGCGGGGAGTCATTGAGTTTTTTCGGGAACTTCCCGGTTTTTTGCTCGTTCTGATTTTGGCCCTTTTGCCGAGATTAAGCGACTGGCGCGTTCTCCGCCTGGGGACGGTGATCTCCCTGGCCGCCGCCGTGCTGATTCTTTCCCCGGTCCAGCTGGCCGGCGCCACGGCGCTGATCACCCTTTTTAGTCTGGGGGAACATCTGGTGATGCCCGCCCGCCAGTCGCTGGCGATGCAGGTTGCCAGGCCCGGACGGGAGGGGAACTCGCTGGGGCTGATGACCAGCGTGATGAATGGCGGGACGATCCTCGGGAGTCTTTTGGCGGCGCTGGTTTTTTGGCTCGGTTCTTCCTATTTTCATATTGCCGATGATAAGACGCTCTTTCGGGCCGTCTGGGTTCTGACCGCGGTGCTGCTGCTGATCAGTACCTTATCGACGTTTACCCCCAACGCCCCCAATCGGCCGGCTAAGCGGCCGAGACTGTATTTCCATCGAAAATTCAACAAGTTCTATATTCTGGAACTTTTTTACGGAGCCAGAAAGCAGATTTTCCTCACCTTTGGCCCGTATGTCTTAATTAAAATCTACGGGATGACCACGCCTCAGGTGGCGGTTTTGCTCGGAATCAGCGCGGCGCTGAATATGCTCGGGGGGCCGGCCGTCGGCCGGCTGACCGACCGCTTCGGCTATCGGACGGTGATGATTTGGGATACGCTGATTCTCTTTTGGGTCTGTTTAGTCTATGGTTTCGCCAATAAGCTTTTTTCCATGCCGACGGCGCTGATCGTCGTTTGCGTGAACTTTCTGCTCGACGGGCTGATCAGTACCGCCTCGCTGGCGACCAATGTTTACGTCAAAACAATCGCCGCCGACGCCAATGAACTGACCAGCACCATCTCGACCGGGATTTCGATCAACCACCTCATTTCGATCATTATCGCCCCCACCGGGGGACTGATATGGGTTCGTTTTGGGGTCGGTTCCCTGTTTGCCGCCGCGTCGGTGATGGCCCTGGCCAACTCCGCCTTCGCCTGGACGATTCCGGTTCGTTCCCAAGCCGAACCCCCTCAAACCCCCTTGAAACCCCAAGAAAGAACGTGACGCTATGGAGTACTTCGAACTGATCGTCATCGGTGCCGGTCCCGGGGGATTGGCTGCCGCGCTTAGTGCCGCCCAGGGTGGAAAAAAGACCCTCCTGATAGAACGAAGCGAAGTCGGGGGGACCTGCCTCAACCACGGCTGTATCCCGACCAAGGCGCTGCTGGCCTGCGCCGAGCTGTATGACCGCTCACGCGGCGGAAAACAATTTGGCGTCCCGGAGGTCACCGCGCCATTTGTGTTTGACGCCGCGGCCAAGCACCGTGACTCGGTGGTCAAGCGCTTAAGAGCGGGGGCGCAGTTTCTGATCAAGCGCTCGGGGCTGAGCTTTCTCAGCGGCGAGGCCCGGTTGGTTGACGACCGTACGGTCGAAACAGCACAGGGGAGCTTCCGCTTCGACGATCTGATCTTCGCCGCGGGGACCGTGCCTAACCCCGCGCCGTTTGGGCCGTCCGTCAAAGAGGGGTTCATCAATACCGATGAGTTTTTGGCCCTGACCGAGATCCCCGAGCGCGTCGCGATCGTCGGCGGCGGGGTCACCGGATTGGAACTGGCCTGTATCCTGGTGAAAATCGGCCGCAAGGTGACGCTCATCAAGGGGACCGAGCGCTTCCTCCCGAGTTTCGACGAGGAACTCGGAACATTTGTCCGCCGGTCGCTGGAAAAAGCCGGTGTCCGGTTCCTGGTTCCGGCGAAAGTCGAGCGGATCGACCGGGCAAACGGCTTTCTTCAGGTCCGGCTCTCAGGGGAGGGGGCCATCCTCGAAACCGACCTGGTGGTCGACGCCACCCGACGTCTTCCCAACAGCGGGGCCCTTGGCTCCCTCGGCCGGGAGATGGAGCAGAAGCATAGTTTTCTGGCGGTCGACGATTACTGCCAGACCTCGATCCCTCATGTTTACGCCGTCGGTGATATCAACGGCCGAGCCAAACTGGCCCACGCCGCGACCTTTCAGGGGGAACGGGTGGTACAGAACATTCTCGGCGCTGAAAAGCGGCCGATCTTCGATACCCCCGTTCCCGCCTGTGTCCATACCGACCCGGAAATCGCCGCCGTCGGTCTGAGCGCCGAAGAAGCCGCCGCGGCCGGTATCGACGCGGTCGCCTCCCGCGCCGAGGCCGTGGCCAATGGCCGGCTCTTGGCACTTGGGGCACGAAACGGCTTTGTCAAACTCGTGGCGCGCAGGACAGACGGCCGTCTGCTGGGGGCCCAGCTGGCGGTACCGCATGCCTCCGATCTGGTCGGCGAGCTGGCCGCGGCGCTGGCCGGCGGTATGACCGCCCGTCAGCTGGCCGAGACGATCCATCCCCATCCGACGGTCTGTGAGATGATTGCCGAGGCGGCGAAGCAGATTTCCATCCAATAGTGAATATCCGACAAAGAACGATTTAACGAACGAAAGACCGCGCCGGACCGCTCACGCTCCAAAAAGCGGTTTTTTCAGGAGGGAAGGGGGGATAGAAAAAACTGTTATATGTATTACAATACCCCCCCCGGCGGGAGTCGTTGGTTCAAGTAAGCTCTTGTACCGGCGGGCAAAACGGGAAAAGGCCTTAAAACCCGCCGAGAACCGATTCTTTTAAGGCCAAAAAAGCGGAGGAAGGAGTGTTTAGAGAATGAATAATAAACACAATGGTTTTACCCTCGTGGAGTTGTTGGTCGCGATCGCCATCATCGGGGTTTTAATCGGTCTGCTCCTCCCCGCCGTGCAGAGCGCTCGGGAGACCTCGCGCCGGATCTCCTGCCAGAATAACCTGCGTCAAATCGGCCTGGCGATGCATCACTACCATGACACGCTCGGCACCTTTCCCCCGGGGAAGATCTCGGATATCGGCCCGGACTGGCTTGACCGTGGGAACCTCTTTGGCTGGGGAGCGCTGATCCTCCCGTTCATCGAGGCGAAGAACGCCCAATCGCTGATCGATTTCTCCCAAAAAGCGTATTCGGGGGACGAAAACAGCGGAAATATTCACGCCGGTCAGACGCTTTTGCCGTTTTATCTTTGTCCTTCCGACAGAAATCGTGATGTTCGTCACGTTTCCTACTACAATCTTGATAAGTACAACGATCTTTGGGGCTGCTACGGGCTGGAGGAGATCCTCCTCCTGGCGCCGAGCCATTACGCGGGGATTGTCACCGAAACGATTTCGGAATTCGGCGGCCAGCGGGAGTCGGACGGCTACACCTTGAAAAACGATGAGCTGGGGGTGATCCTTCTCACCCGAGCTACCAAGGCCGACCAGATTACCGATGGTCTCTCCAACACCTTAATGATTACCGAGGCGTCCTCCTACGAGACCAGTACCCCCCCGGTCTATGACAACGGCAGCTGGATGATGGGGACCAACATCTATCGAAAGAGTACCGCCCCGATCAACTATCGCCCCAAGTGCCGCCATTTTGAAAGCGGCACGTTCGACTACAGCTGCGCGGAATGCTGCCGCTACCAGTACGAGACGCGCAGTTTCCATCCCGGCGGCGTCAATGCCCTGCGCTGCGATGGTTCGGTCCTGTTTATTCCCGAAGTTACCTCTCTTGATGTTTTGGCCGCTTCCATCACGAAAGACCGCGGCGAAACGAAAACGCTGTGAGAAACGGCTCCTCAAGAGGGAAGGGGGGATAGAAATATTTGTTCTAAGAATTAGAATCAACAGTCTGAACGGGTGTTAAGCGGCCCGGTTTTTCTCCCGCGCCGGTGGGAACAATGCCGAAAAAGACCTTAACACCCGCTGAGAAGTTACCTTGACAAGGCCAAAGTACCAAGGAGTGGATCGGTGAACCAGGAACCCCATCGCGATCGCGAGCAGAAAAGAGAATCCCATCGCGAACAGAAACAAAAAGAAGAGGCCATCCAGCTCGACGGAGTCATCTTAGAAGAGGTCCGCGGGGCTTTTCGGGTGAAGGTCGATGATATGGACCTCGTCGTTCTTTGCCGTTTGTCCGGGAAGATGCGCAAAAACCGCATCCGCGTCGTCCCCGGTGATAACGTTCAGATCGAGATCAGTCCCTACGATATGGAACGCGGCCGGATCACCTACCGTGAAAAAGGCGGCGGCGGCCGTCCGCTTCCGCCGCAGAAGTAATTCTTTTCTCTATTGCCGGAAAAGCCACCACAGGTAGCCCACTGCGGCCAGGAAGATCAATAACATCAAAACGCACGCCGAGGCCGTCCGTTTGTTGAACGTCTGTTCGTGGACGGCGGCTCGGTAGCGGGCGATGGTCTCTTCGTCAATGGTCGGTTCTCCCTCGTCCTCGGCCCGCGGCTGCTGCGCTTCAAACTGATATCCGCACGAACATCGCGGGAAAAACTTCGGAACAAACGGCTCATCGCACACCGCGCACGAGACCAGGCGCAGATTCTCTTTCGAGTTGGGGACTCCCGGAAGGGAAGGGGGCTGGCTTGTCAGAAGGGGGGGTTCTACAGTGAAGGAAAGAGCTTGATCGATTCCCGAGGTCCAGCGCAGATCATCGGCGCTGACCTCGGAATCGGGAGCGCCGCCGCCGTGGCAGCGGCAGCGGTGCGGTTCCTCCCCGCCATCGCCGCCGCAGCCGCAGTGGTGCACAGCCTCTGCCGGCCGGGCAGCTGCGCTGTCGTCCCAATATTCGGCGTCGGCCAGAGGGAAGAGGTTCCCGGCGGATCCGCAGACCGGGCAGACGACAAAACGGCGCTCCCCGCACTGAGGACAGACCGGCCACATCGCGACGGCCTGACGGTAATCCTCGTCGGAATCGAAGCTGCCGCGAATGACCTCGTCACTGCAGATATAATCGGGGTTGATTCCCTCTGGCCGGCTCTCCATTGCTTCCCTTGCTCTTTCCTCGTTCGCCGAGGTGTTAACCCCCGGTGAACCG
>CADBTE010000385.1 GCA_902797455.1 uncultured Planctomycetota bacterium
AAACCATCGAACGGGGTTGTTCGACGCGATGCTGATCAAAGACAACCACCTCGCCTCGGTCGGCGGCCAGGGGCTGACCCCTGCCGACGCGGTGCGCCGCGGCCGCGCCTGGCTGCGGGAACGCTTCGGCGGCGGCGAGCTCCCGATCATCGAGGTCGAGGTCGACTCGCTGGACCAGCTGAAGAATGTCCTCGAGGCGAACCCCGATATCGTCCTGCTCGATAATATGCCGCCTGAAATGATGGCAGAGGCGGTCGCGCTGCGCGACTCGATGGCGCCGGAAACTGAGCTGGAGGCCTCGGGGGGAATTAACCTTGAGACCGTCCGCGCCAAGGCGGCCAGCGGCGTGGACCGCGTCAGCGTCGGCCGGCTGACCCACTCGCCCCGGACGCTCGATATCGGGCTGGACTGGGAGGAATAAAAACCACCGGTAATAAAAAAAGGCGGGCCTTGCGGTCCGCCTTTTTTCCCTGAGCGCCGAATCGGCGGCTTGTTTTACTTCGTTCCTTCCTCGGCGGCCGGCACGTCGGCATCGGCGTCGGCGGGGAGGATCATCCCCGGACGGACGACGCGGATCTTCTCGTCGGAGGAGACGCTGGGTGCCTGGCCGTCGCCGGCCTGAATCTCAACCCCCGCCGGCTCTTGGCTGACTTCCGGGCGCTTTTCGGGGGTCAGTTCGACACTGTGGCGCTGCCCGGCGCGAATGAACTCGACCACCAGCGCTTTCTCGCCGCCGTTGGCGTCGAGGATCGCGCCGATCTCCAGCGGATCGCAGACCGGCTGGTCACCTAACTTTAGGAGGATATCGTACTTCTGAAGCCCCGCCTTCGCGCTGGGAGAATCGGGGACCACGTCGAAGATCAAAATCCCCTCGTTATCACCCAGCGCCAGCTGAGAGCGGAGGACCGGATCGACCTGCGTCACCCGGGCGCCGAGCCAATACTCGCTCGGCTTAACCGCCGAGGCAACCGCCCCGGGGATACCCTGACGGGGGAAGCCGAAGCCGGATATCACGTCGGAGGGAGAAAAACCGAAAGCGCCGTTGAAACGCTTCATCATCTCTTCCTGCTGGGCGAGCATCGCCTCCATCTGCGACTGCATCTGACGGAAAATCTCGTCCCCGCCGGGGGCGTTCGGGTCGGCGATCACCGCGCCGCCGAGCGCCGGATCACTGGTCGCCGGGTCGGCCGGATTGGCAGCCGGGGCACTCGTGCCGTTGCGCAGAATGATCCCCGGGGCAATCTGGCTGTCGAGTTCCAGAGGCGCGTTCCCGTCGGGAGCGTCTCCCTCGATGGTTTTTTCCTCGTCCTCGATCAGGACGCCGTCTTTCCAAACCTTCTTTTTCTGAACTCTCTTCCCGTCCGGCCCGACGCTGCTTTCGATCGTCACCGAATACGACTGGGACGAGAACCCCGCCGCCGGATCGGCCGCGTTTTGCGCCCGGGCGGCCGAGCCGGGGCAGAAGCCCAGACCGGCCAGAAGAAAGGAAAAGATCACCGACTCGACGCATAAATTCGCACCCAACACGAACTTCTTCATCATTTCATCAACTCCTTAGTGTCCTGTTCTATCCTCTCGCGCGGCCGTGAGGTAAGGCGCGCGAATCGTTTTTTATACGCGAAGCTCCCGCTTCCTTAACCGGCAAAAACTCCCGTTGTCGTCAAAACTTTTACTGGTAGATCACCGCCGGGAAAGCGGGTTTGTCTTTGCGGCGTATCGTGATCGTATCGACCGGTACAATCGCCTTGCGGCCGTCCTCCAGCGGGATGGTCAGATGCTCGGTCGTACAGTCGACCTGCCGGCCGTCCCGGCGGAGATGCTCGATATACTCATTCGTCGAGGGGGTATGCAGCAGCGCCGGGTCGTAGTGGTCGGACTCGACACACGGAAGCGATATCCCCGCCAGGTCGTTCGCCTCGGTATTGAGCCGAACCCGATGCACCGGGACGTCAAACGGATCGGCCGAAGCCGGCGCCAGCGCGCCGGCGGCCAGCATCGAGTCGGTCCCGGGGGAAACGCTCGGGGCGCTCGTAGAAACGCCTCCGTCACGCGGCCCCAGCGCCGGGCGGACCAGAAGGGCCGCCGCGGCGCTCATCACAAAGGCCAGAAGAATCCCGCCGGCCATCGCCCGGAGGACGACCCTTCGCCGCCAGCGTGCCTGCGTGGCGCTGTCGCCGCCGGCGCTTTTTGCGTAGGTGCCGGCGGCCTCGGCGGCCGGTTCACCGGCCGCGGCCGAAAGGGCGCCGATCGTCAGCCGGTCGGACGGCTCGGCCTCGGCAGCGTTGTTTTTGCCGAGCGCGCGGGCGAGGCACTGCGACTCGAGAAACGCCGTCGCCAGAGCCCGCCAGCCGTTGGGGACGGTATCAAGGCGCTCGAGCAGTTCCCGGCGCCGAGGCTCCTCGAGCTCGTCGTCGACCAGCAGCTCCAGCAAAAGAGCGTCTTCACGGCTTGGGCCGTCAAAGAACCGGTCTGAACCGTCAAAGAATTGTTCTGCGGATTTCCTCTCAGACATGGTGCTTCCTCCCTCGGGGAAGATCCCCGGGGCGTTTCGATAGTGTATACGATACCAATATCAAATATCTTCCCCGTCCACCCGGCGGGCAAGAGCCTGCCGCAGCAGTCCGCGGGCCCGATGGAGCCGGGCCTGGACCGTCGTCACCGTAACGCCGAGTTTTTCGGCCATATCGCGGTAACTCCAATCGTGGACATACTTCAGCAGGAGGAGTTCCCGGGACTGCTCGGGAAGCTGATCCAGCGCGTCGCGGACCATCTGATGCCGTTCCTCGGCAAGCAGCCACTGAAGCGGGCCGGGCGAGGGATCTCGGTCGAGCGGCTCGCCGGCGCGCTGCTGATACCGCTGCAGAAGGTTCCGCTTGCGCCCCATCGTTCGGCGGTAGAGCAGCGACTGAATCACCGCCAGGCGATAGAGCCACGGCGCTACCTTCGACGGGTCTTGAATCGGGGCCTTCTGCCGAACCGCCGCCAGCGCGACTTCCTGAAAAATATCACCGACCGCCTGTGATTCTCCCACGCGGGCGGCGATAACCGTTCGCAGCCACTCCTCGTTTTTCCGAAGCGCCTCGGCCCAGTCGATGCGATCGCCGGTCCCCCCGTCAGAAACTGCCCCTTCCGCGCAAAGGGTATCGAAACCCAATCCGCAGGATGACTGGTCTTCCATCGCGCCCGGAAGCTCCCGGCGAATATACTCTTCATCGGTGAGCTCCCGCGGGTCATCCGGAATCGTCCGGCCGGGGGAAGCATCGTTCTTCATAGGCAGCCCTTTCACTCCTCCTTCGAAATATATAGTAACCGGCCGGCCGATATTGTTGCGCGAAAAGACAAAACGCGCGGGGGTTTTTCGGTGTCGGGGTTTCGGCACGGGGGGGCGGCCTTGGCTTTATTGCCTCGGCCGGTCCGTTATAATGGTAGGGAAAACCTTCGCGCCGGGCAAGAGAATTCTCTGTTAGACCGCCGGCGGCCGAACGGCTCTGAAACAGTGAACCGCAGAAGTATCATTTCCAGACGTTTTTCCAGTTACCGACCATGACCGCAATCCGCACCCGCTTCGCCCCCTCCCCTACCGGCTATCTGCATATCGGCGGCGTCCGCACCGCGCTGTTCTGCTACCTCTTCGCCAAGCAGCGGGGGGGGCGCTTCATTCTTCGCATCGACGACACCGATCAGACACGCAATGTACGGGACGCGCTTCAGCCGATTCTCGACGGGCTGAAGTGGCTGGGGATCGAGTGGGACGAAGGGCCGGTCATCACCGGCGCCGCCGATCGCGAGTCGTTCGGTCCCCATGTCCCCTACTACCAGTCGCTGCGCGGCGATAAGTATCAAGAGGCGGTCGACAAGCTCCTCGCCTCCGGACACGCCTACCGCGACTATGCCCGAGCCGAAGAGATCCAGGCCGAACGCCAGGCGGCGCAGGACGCCAAGCGGACTTTTGTCTACAGCCGCCGCTTTATGGCCGAGACCGAGGCCGACCGGGCGCGGTTCGAGGCCGAAGGGCGTGCCGGGGTTGTCCGCCTGAAGATGCCGCGCGAGGGAAAACTCGTCATTCACGACCTCGTCCGCGGAGACGTTGAGTTCGACTGGGCAACCGAGCAGGACCACGTCATCCAGCGAGCCGACGGCTCGTTCATCTACCACCTGGCCAATGTCGTCGACGACCACGACTTCGGCATCTCGCACGTCATCCGCGCCGAGGAGCACCTGTCGAACACGCCGCGGCAGATCTTCATCATTCAGTCGCTCGGCTGGGAGCTGCCCGCCTACGCCCACCTGCCGTTCGTCGCCGAGCCGGGAAGCAAGACCAAACTGAGCAAGCGCAAGCTCGACAAGTATCTGAAGAACCCCGATTTCGCCAAACTGGTGAACCACGGCAAATCGATCGCCGATCGGGTCGGCCTGGCGACCACCGCCGACGGCTTCAACCCGGTGATCGTCGATTTCTACCGTCAGGTCGGCTATATCCCCGAGGGGATCATTAACTACCTGTCGCTCCTCGGCTGGGCGCTGGACGACAAGGCCGAGTTCTTCCGCATGGCCGATATGGTCAGGCTCTTCACACTGGATAAGGTGAACAAGGCCCCGGCGTCGTTCGACCCGGCGAAGCTTTTTGCCTTCCAGGAGAAGCACTTCATCATTTTGCCGACCGAAGAAAAATACCGCCGCGCGATCCGCTACCTCATCGCCGCCGGCCATCTCCAAGCGCTCGACGGTCCCTTCGCGGGGGTGAGCGATTTCACCGCCCTGCCCGACCTGTTTGACCCGGATACATCTCTGGCGCTGACCCGCCACGAGGAGATCCCCCCACGGGAGGTCAAAGCGCTGCTGACCGCACTGATCGAGGCGGTCGGAGAGCGGATCAAAGTCTCGGGGGATATTCTCGATTTCGTCGAGTTCCTCGACAGCGACACCGATTTCGCCATCGACGAAAAAGCGTGGGCCAAGCGGATTACCGGCGCGCCGGAATCGGCCGCGCTTCTGGACGAGTACGCCGGCCGCCTGGCCGCCTGCCCGGAGGAAAACTTCACCGCCCCGGCTCTGGAGGCGCACTTCGCGGCATTCCTCGAGGAAAAACAAATTAAGCCGGCCCAACTGATCCACGCCCTGCGGGTGGCCGTCACCGGCAAGGGGGTCGGGATCGGGATGTTCGAGGCACTGGCGCTGCTCGGCAAAGAACGTACCCTCAAGCGCCTGGCCGCCCGAGATCGGAAACCGGACGAAAGCGCCTGATAATACCGATAAGGCGCCGGCGGGCTAAGGACACCGCGTTCGACCGGTCCGTCATCCCAAAAAAACAGACCACCACGAGGAGCCACCGCCATGCCCCATCGCCTCAACAAAGCCGCTTCCATCGTCCTGTGTTTCTCCCTCTGGGGGATCATTTTCGCCGGCGCGGCGCGGCCGGTCTTCTCCGGAGAAGAAGTCCAGCGATACGACCTTGCCGCCGCCGACGGTTTCACCACCATATCACCGGAACAGATCGACGCGGCGGTCTCGGCGATGAGCCCCGGCGCGCGGCTGTTCTATACGCCGCAGCGCATCGCGCTGGCGAAGGCGAAGATCGACGGGGACCCAATCTGGGGAGCGTACTATTCGGCGCTGGAAAATCACGCCGACGCTCTTTTGGACGCCCCGGCGCTGGAGAGGGTCATGGAGGGGCGTCGGCTTTTGCCGGTCTCGCGCGAGGCCCTGCGGAGAATCTTTACTCTCACGTTCTGCGCCGAGATTCATCCCGAAAAGACCGAGTACGCCGAACGGGCTTTAGTCGAGATGCGGGCGATCGCCCAATTCTCCGACTGGAATCCGCTCCATTTTCTCGACGTCGGCGAGATGACCGCGGCGATGGCAATCGGCTATGACGCGCTTCGTTCGCGAATGAGCGAGGAAGATCAAAACTTAATCGCCGGCGCGATTGTGGATAAAGGGCTGCGGTCGACCGACGCGAAGGAACATCTCTGGTGGATAGCCAATACGGCGAACTGGAATCAGGTCTGCCACGCCGGCCTGACGCTCGGCGCCCTGGCGGTCGCCGACCGCCAGGGAGAACTGGCCCGGAAGGTTATCCGCCGCGCCGTCAACGGGATCACGTACAGTATGTCTTCGTATGAGCCGGACGGCAACTACACCGAAGGCGCCACCTACTGGATGTACGGAACAAGTTTCAATATTCTCCTCCTCACCGCGCTGAAAGATACCCTCGGAACCGATTTCGGCCGAAGCGACGCCTCCGGTTTTTCGAAAACGATTCACTATTACGAACAGGTGTTCGGCCCGTCCGGAAAAACGTGGAATTACTCCGACTCGGAAGAAGGGGCTGTGTTTGAACCGACGGTGTTCTTTTTCACGGAGAAGTTAAACGATAAAACGATTACCTATAACGAGTACCGCCTGCTGGCCGGCCTTTTTAACCGTACCCCCTCAGAAAAAAAGGGCACGGTGTTTGGGCCTTTCGCCGGCGCGCGTCTTGCCCCGATGGCGCTTTTGTTCGATACCGGGGCAATCCAAAACCCGCCGATTTCCCCGAAGGAAAACGGGTTCGTCGGCATCGGGAACGGCAAAGCACCGATCGCCGTGTTTCGCACCGGATGGGAACCGGACGCCGCCTGGTTCGGAATGAAGGGGGGAACCCCCTCGGCCCCGCACGCCCACATGGACGCCGGATCTTTTGTCTATGAACGATACGGCTTCCGCTGGTCGGTCGAACTGGGAGCGGAACTGTACCACAAAATCGAGTCGCTCGGTATGTCGCTTTGGTCGATCGCACAGGATTCGGACCGATGGAAAATCTACCGCTACAGTAATTTTTCGCACAGTACCCTCACGGTCGACGGGGAATTGATGAGGGTCGGCGCGAACGCGCCGATTCTTGAGGCCTCCGTCGGCCGGCCGGGGGAAGACTCTTATGTTGCGTTTGACCTTACCCCGGTTTATGGCGGTTCCCTGCGAAATGCCCTCAGGAGAGGAACGCTTCACGGCGACGGGACACTGGAAATCACCGACACGCTCACGGCTCCCGACGGGAGGAGCGCGTCGGTCGTCTGGCGAATGATCACGCGCGCGGTCCCCGAAACGCGGTCCGACACGGAGGTTCGGCTGTCGATGGGTGAGGGGGACAGCAAAGCATCGATCACGCTGGAGGCCCGGTTGGAAGGAACCGATCAGCCGGTCCGCTGGCAGTGGCCGGAAGCGAAGACAGAAAACGATTGGGACGAGCCCAACCC
>CADBTE010000386.1 GCA_902797455.1 uncultured Planctomycetota bacterium
AAGTCCCCCATACGAAACAGAAGCAGCGCGTCGGGAACCTTCGCTTTCGCGTCCAAATACTGCTTCATCACCGGGGTCGGTTCGGTTGTCTTCGCCATGATCGTTTATTCGCCGGGTCACTTCCTTGCCGCATGCAGGGTACTCAGCATGAATTTTACCGGAAAAACCTAACAATTCCAGTACGCTCCCTTTCCCCCTCTTGCGCGGGGCGAGAGGGTTTATTATGATATTTTACGAAATGACCAAACGTTATTTTCCCACTCCCCGAACCTTCCCCCATAGGACACTATGGACACCTTTGATCAAGACCTTTGCTCCGGACCGGCCGAAATATTCAAAGCTCTCGGCCATCCCGTCCGTTTCTGGATCGCCCAGCAGCTTACGGAAGAGGAGCATTGCGTTCACGAGTTTGTGGAACGGACCGATCTTGATTTTTCCACCATCTCCCAACATTTAAACGCCTTAAAACAGGCGGGGATTGTCTCGGGGGAAAAACGGGGAAAGCAGGTTTTCTATCGTTTGGACTGCGTCTGCGTACGGGATTTTATCCGCTGTGTCACCAAGAACATGAAGGAAGGATGTCCGCGATTAGAAATAACTGCCTTGGACAGCCTCGATCGGGTACAATAGTCAGGCAACAATTCCAAAACCGCCACGGCGCCATTCTTTCCGATGAACGGCGTATCAATGTGGCAATCAACAACTTTCGATGAAAAGGAGAGTGACGATGGCTGAACTGAAAGGATCCAAAACCGAAGCGAATCTCCAGGCGGCGTTCGCGGGCGAGTCGCAGGCACGCAACAAGTACACCTACTACGCTTCGAAGGCGAAGAAGGAAGGTTTCGTCCAGATCGCGGCGCTGTTTGAAGAGACCGCCAACAACGAGAAAGAGCACGCGAAGATCTGGTTCAAGCTTCTGCACGGCGGCTCGGTTCCCGGGACGACCGAGAACCTCAAAGACGCCGCCGACGGTGAGAATTACGAGTGGACCGACATGTACGCCGGTTTCGCCAAGACCGCCCGCGAAGAGGGGTTCCTCGAGATCGCCGCGCTGTTTGAGGCGGTCGCGAAGATCGAGAAAGAGCATGAGGAACGCTATCGGAAGCTTCTGGCGAACATCGAAGGAGGGCTGGTCTTCTCGCGCGAGGGGGATTGCGTTTGGCAGTGCTCCAACTGCGGACACATCGTGGTCGGCAAGAAAGCGCCGGAAATGTGCCCCGTCTGCGCCCATCCGCAGGCGTATTTCCAGATCAAGGCCGAGAACTACTAAGCCCCGCTTCGACGAACCTATGGTCAACTGTTTCTAGGTTCGTTTCGTTTGTTTCTTCCCCGCCGTTCCCCGATTGGCGGGAGTCTTGACGACCCGGCCCCATCCCTTGTTGATACCTTCGAGGGATGGGGGGTGGGTGGTTTTTCGCCTTTATTAAAGGAGAATCATCATGGGTATGTTCTGTTTCCAGTGCCAAGAGACGGTCGGGAATACCGGCTGCACACGGCGAGGGGTCTGTGGCAAGAGTGAAGAGACCGCCTCGATCCTCGATGAGCTGATCCGCCAGGTTCGCGGGATCGCGCTTCGTGAGTTTCGCTCCGGCCGCTTCGCTGCGGAGAGTGTTGACCGCGAGGTCGCTCTGTTTGTTGTTCAGTCGCTCTTCACGACTATCACCAACGGCAACTTTGACGACGACGCCCTTCGCGAGCGTGTGACTCGCGCCAAGGAACTGGCCGGCAGCGACGCCGACGGTCTTGCTGTCGGTGTTCAAGCCGAGGAGAACGAGGATATCCGTTCGCTTCGCGAGCTGCTCCTCTACGGCCTGAAGGGAATCGCGGCCTACGTCGACCACGCCGCGATGCTCGGCTTTGAAGACCCGAAGATTTACGCCTTTATCCTTCGAGCCCTGGCTGAATCGAGCCATCAGGCGACGGCCGATCAGCTCACCGCTTTGGTGATGGAATGCGGCGCGACGGCGGTTGAGGCGATGGCGCTGCTCGATCGGGCGAACACCGAAACCTTCGGCAAACCGGAGATCACCACGGTGAAGATCGGCGCAGGACAGCGTCCGGGCGTTTTGATTTCCGGCCATGACCTGCTCGATCTTAAGGAGTTGCTCGATCAGACGGCCGATCAGGGGATCGATGTTTACACGCACAGTGAGATGCTTGCCGCTCACGCCTATCCTCAACTCAAGAAGTATCCGCACCTGTATGGAAACTACGGGAACGCCTGGCATCGGCAGAGCGTGGAATTTGGCCCGTTCCAAGGTCCGATCCTCATGACGACCAACTGTATTACTCCTGTTCAAGAGGCGTACCGTGATCGGATCTTCACCACCGGGATCGTCGGTTATCCCGGGGTTCCTCACATCGCGGACCGCGAGTTGGGCGGGGTCAAAGATTTTTCGCCGGTGATCGAGTTGGCCAAGCGGTGCGCGCCGCCAACGGCGATCGAGGAGGGAGAGATCACGATCGGTTTCGCTCATGAACAGGTTCTGTCACTGGCCGACAAAGTGATCGAGGCGGTTAAGTCCGGGGCAATTCGTCGCTTTATCGTGATGGCCGGCTGCGACGGACGTCACAAGGCACGGGAGTACTACACGCTCACCGCCCGGGGGCTTCCCGAGGATACGGTCATTCTCACGGCCGGCTGCGCCAAGTATCGATACAACAAACTCGGCCTGGGGAGCATTGGGGGGATTCCGAGAGTGCTCGACGCGGGACAGTGTAACGACAGTTACTCCCTGGCGGTGATCGCGCTAAAACTCAAAGAAGCGTTTTCTCTGGAGGATATCAACGACCTGCCGATTTCATTTGATATCGCCTGGTACGAACAAAAGGCGGTCGCCGTTCTGTTGGCGCTTCTGTCGCTCGGGTTTAAGGGGATTCGCCTCGGGCCAACGCTTCCGGCGTTCCTTTCAAAGAGTGTCGCGCAGCTGCTGGTGAAGACGTTTGGGCTGAAGGCAATCTCCACTCCGGAGGAAGATATTCGGGATATGCTCGGGTAACGCAGCCCACAGTTCCCCATTCGTTCCCTATTTCTTTTTGAAAAGGATACTGATAGAATGGGGGAGGTCATAACAACCGCCCGGAGTCATCCGGACGCTTCCCCAACTTTCCAGTAAAAAGGCGAACCTCTATGAAACCCTCTCGACGCGATTTTCTCACCGCCGGTTCGATGCTGGCCCTCTCCTCGGGCGCGCTTCCCCTGACGACGGCCAAGGCCGACGATAAAAGCGACGCCGATTACCTCAATCCGATCGGCGGGGTCATTTCGGTGGCGGTCACCCCCTACCATGAGGACCACACGATCGACACCGAGACGATGACCTCTGTTTCAGAGCGTCTCGGTCAGGCCGGGGCCGACGGAATCTTTGTCGCCGGATCGACCGGGGATATGGCGCTTTTGACCATCCCCGAGCGGGAGGCGCTCATCGCCGCGACCCGCAAGGGGCTCGGGACGACCAAGAAGATCTGCGCGGGGATCGGTGACTGGTCGATTCCCGCGATGGTCGATAACACCAAGCGGTTCCGGGACGCCGGCGCCGATGTCGCCGTCGTTATGGCGCCGATTATGTTCTTCGTCTATTCCCCGGCCGAGATGACCGCGTTCTTCACCGAAATCGCCGATCGATCCGCTCTCCCCATTCTCCTCTACCATCACGCGCGGGTCTCTACCCCGATCGAACCGGAGACGATCTTCGCAATAGCCGACCACCCGAATATCATCGGGATGAAGGAGACCGGCGCGAACTTCGAGCGGACAGAGCAAATTCTCGAGGGGGTCAAAGGGAAAGACTTCGTCGTGATGCAGGGGAACGAGCCGTACGTCGTCAAATCGCTGAAGATCGGCTGCCGCGGTGTTCTCTCGGCACTGGCCGGGGTCTGGCCGGAACTGTTCCACGAACTGGTCCGCTCTTGCCGCGCCGGGGATGACGCGGCCTACGATAAAGCGGCGGCGAAGCTCACCGATATGACGCATCTGTTCTTGGGGTTGATGCCGGTGGCGAAGTCGTTCTCCTATTTCGGTCTGACGATGAAACAGATGCTGAAGTACCGCGGCTGGATCGACAACACCAATGTCCGGATGCCCGGGTTCACCCCCGATCCGGCCTGGGAACCTGAGCTGTACGAATTCCTGGCAAAGAACGGCTTCCCGAAGAAGTAAAGCTTCCCCCATGAAAAAGCCCAAGAAAAAGCCGCCAAAAGGGCGGCTTTTTCTTTTTCAGAAATTAAAGTAGATGAATGGATTATACGTCGAGACAACGACGAAGGTGATCCCCAAAAGGAGGAGCACCAACATCGCCGGAACATAGAGAATCTGGTACCAGAGTTTTTCTTCCCAGCGGCCGGCGAACCATTTTGCCAGCGGCAGCGAGCAAAGCGCCGCGGCCGCCAGAAGGACAGCGTTCTCGGAAAGGTAGAACGCCGTGTACTCGTCGTAAAGCGGCTGTCCCGCCAAGCCGAGCATCGTCCGGAAGAACCCCATCGCCTGGGAGAGGTTCTCGCTTCGGAAAAGGACCCACCCGCAGAGGACAAGAACAAATGTCGCGAGCCATTTAAGGGATGAACCGATCAGGCCATTGGATCGCCTCTCGTAACCGATCATCTTTTCGATCGAGATAAAGACGAAGAAATAAAGTCCCCAGAGGATGAACGTCCAGTTGGCTCCGTGCCAAACGCCGGTCAGCAGCCAGACGACGAACAGATTGAAAATCAATCGGGCCGCCGAGGAAACCCGGCTCCCCCCCAGAGGGAAGTAGACATAGTCACGGAACCAGGTCCCCAAAGAAATATGCCACCGGCGCCAGAATTCGGAGATACTTCGCGAGATATACGGGTAGTTAAAGTTTTCCAGGAAATGGAAGCCGAACATCCGCCCCAGGCCGATCGCCATATCCGAGTAGCCGGAGAAGTCGAAGTATATCTGAAAAGTGTATGCCAGGCCCCCCAGCCAGGCGGTGGAGACGGTCAATTCTTCCGTTGGCGTACCAAAGATCTGATCCGCTAAAATCGCGATCGAATTGGCGATAACGGCTTTTTTTGCCAACCCCACGATAAAACGGCATACCCCGGCGCTGAAGTCGTCGAGGGACTCTCTGCGGTGAAGAATCTGTTCGGCAATCGTCGAGTATCGAACGATCGGCCCGGCGATCAACTGGGGAAAGAAAGCGATGTAGAGGGCGACGTCGAACGGATTTTTTTGGACCGGGGCTCCTCCCTTCTCGGGATCGCGGCGATAGACATCGATCACGTAGGAAAGCGCTTGAAATGTGAAGAAGGAGATTCCGATCGGCAGCGCGATGGCCGGAACGTCGAGATCCCACCCGGTACAAGCGTTGATCGTCCGAAGGGTGAACATCAGATACTTAAAGATGAAAATGATCGAAATATTAAAGGCCAGGGCCGCGACGAGATAACTCTTAGCCAGGGGGCGGCGCTCATGATACTTATCAATCAAAAGCCCAAAGGCCCAGTTCCCGAATATCGAGAAAATCATCACGAAGACAAACCATGGTTCTCCCCAGGCGTAGAAGAACAAACTGACCGCCAGAAGAAAGAGGTTTCGAAGTGTTCGTCCCCGCAGACAGACATAATACCCGAAGAGGACCAACGGGAGGAACAAGAACAGAAAGATCGTACTGGAAAATACCATACCCGGCTCCGTCGAGCTTCCA
>CADBTE010000387.1 GCA_902797455.1 uncultured Planctomycetota bacterium
GCGGCGGTATATCTCAGTGCACGGAACATCGGATGATCTCCTGGTGTGAAAGCGGCCGCGCGGGAGAGACCACGCGCGGGGAATGTCTGGCTTGAGTGTAACATGTGACGTGTATCCGCGCAACAGATTAGCCGAGTGATATTGATCATAAAAACCCGCGGTTCACACACGAACAGCCTCCCTTTCTTGTTGTTTTTCGTCTTTTGTCTTGATATAATGGCGAAGTAGGGGATGGGTGTTTTGGATCCTTTGATCCCCCGCGCTGCAACCGCTGTCAAGAAGAGGCCTTTGATCGATGTCTGCCCACCGGATTTCGCCGTGTTTGTCCAGAATGATTCTGATTTTGTGCGCCGCCGCGTTTTTGGGCGGCGCGTTCGGCTCGCCTTTGACGGGGGAAGAACCCCGCGACCGCGCGGCGATCCTCGCCGAGCTTCCCGAGGCGATCCTCTATGTCTCGCGGCACCAATACCGTCCGGACCATCACAATACGGCGACCCTCTTTCAGACCGGCGAGATCAATACCGGGAGCTTTCGAGGGGGCGCGGCCCTGAAGGTCTGGTTCCCCAAGAGTGATACCGTCCAAACGATTTTGACCCTCCCCGAGGGGGTGGTTCGCGATCCGACGGTCAGCTTTGACGCCAAGCGGGTTCTGTTCTCTTTCCGCAAGTCGATTCAGGACGACTATCACATCGGCGAACTTATCCTGGGGGAGATTGCTCCCGACAGTAAGCCCGAGCCGATCGTGATCGGGCCCGATACCTCGACCGAGGGGATCGACGGGTTTCGGCAGATCACGTTCCTAAAGGGGATTTCGGATATCGACCCGATTTATCTCCCCGACGGGCGGATTCTGTTCTCTTCGACGCGCGAGCCGAAATACTGCATGTGTAATCGGCACATTATGTGCAATTTGTTCGTGATGAACGACGACGGGACCAATATCGAGCAGATCGGCAAAAGCACCCTCTTCGAGGGACATGGGAGTCTGCTCCCCGACGGACGGATCCTCTACGACCGCTGGGAGTACGTCGACCGCAACTTCGGCGACGCGCAGGGACTCTGGACGACGAACCCCGACGGGACGAAGCACGAGCTCTTCTGGGGAAACAACACCGCCTCCCCCGGCGGCGTGATCGACGCCCGTATTCTCCCCGATTCCGATTCCGAGTTCATCGCGATTCTTGGCTCTTGCCATGACCGCCCCTGGGGGGCCGCGGCGCTGATCGACCGCCGATTAGGGACCGACGGGAAAGAACCGGTGCTGATGACCTGGCCGCCGGAGGCGCGCAATTGGATTGTCGACGCGCCCGGTGAAAACCCGCTGATGGAACGGTTCCTTTACGATACCTTCTGGCAGGCCCGCCCCCGCTTTGAGGATCCGTATCCGCTTTCGGATTCGCTGTTTTTGGCTTCGGGGAGTACCGATCGCGAGGAGGAGATGGCGATCTGGGCGCTGAGCGACGACGGTGGCATGGTGACGCTGCACGAAGATCCCGAGAGCTGTTTTGACCCGATGCCGATCGTTCCGACGAAGGCGCCGATGGTGATATCCGAGCGGGTCGATCGCACCCAAACCACCGGTGTTTTCGCTGTCTCGAACCTCTACGAGGGGATGGGGATGGAGAACGTCCAGCCCGGATCGATTAAGTACCTGCGGGTGATCGAATCCCCCGAAAAGCGGTATTGGACCCCGCCGGAGTGGCAAAATCGCGGCGGTCAGTCGCCGGGGATGAACTGGGACGACTTCGCGAACAAGCGGATCCTTGGGACCGTTCCGGTCGAGCCGGACGGCTCCGTCCAGGTGGAGGTGCCGGCCGAGAAATTCCTCTATTTCCAGGTTCTCGACGAAAACAAGATGATGATCCAGTCGATGCGCAGCGGGGTGATGGTCCGTCCCGGCGAGACCAGCGCCTGCGTCGGCTGTCACGAAAGCCGAATCGACGCGCCGTCCTCGGCGAATATCTCCCCCAGCGCCCTGGCGGGAGAGCCCCAAAAGCTCCGGCCGTGGCTCCCCCCGCTTCGTCCGGAGGACGCTCCCGAAGGAGGGCCGGACGCGCCGCGGCTGTTTAGCTACCGGGCCGAAATTCAGCCGATCTTTGACCGGTACTGCCTCGCCTGCCACGACTACGGCGGGCCCGGCGCTGGGAAGGTTATCCTCGCCGGCGACCGGACGATGATTTTTTGCAAGTCGTACGAACAGCTGCGATCCAAGGGCTACGTCCGCGTTCCCGGGGCGGGGCCGCACAATCTGCTCCCCGCCGGTTTTTGGGGTTCGTCGCTCAGCCGCCTGACCAAACTGCTTCACAGCGGCCACCCCGATCCGATGGTCGATAAGAAGCGCAAGGAGATGGGGCTTTGGTTCGACGCCCAAAGCGATCCGGAAAGCTTCGAGCGAATCATCACCTGGATCGACCTCAACGCGCCGTACTACCCGACCTACACCACCCCGAACCCGGACAACCGCTTCGGCCGCTCCCCGCTGACGGACCAGGAAGCCGCTCGCTTGGAGGCGCTCGTTGATCAGGGGAACCTCTCGTTCGAGGTGTCGTTCGACCGTCCCGAAATCAGTCCCTGTCTGCAAAAATGGCGCGACGCCGAAGGGGGGCTGGAGAGCCCGGAGTACCAAGAGGCGCTTTCGATCCTGCGCCTGGGCGCCGACCGCCTGGCGGCGCAAAACCCGGGGGACGACCCGAACTTTGTCCCGGTGACCGACAAGGACATCCGCCAAGAGAAAAAATACCAGTGGTTCCGCGCCCGCGAAAGCGCCGTCCGCGAGGCGATCCTCCGCGGCGAGCGGCTCTCGGACAAAGATTTCATGAAGGAAGAGCTGCCGTGGTGATCCCCTTTTACTGCGAGGATTACCCCGAGGTCCCGGATGCCGAATCCCCCGATCTTTCGGCGTCCGAGGTGCCGGCGGGAGAAAACGGGGAATCGTCAACGGTTCCGGAGGCCGCCGAAGAGAAATAAAAAAAGCGCGGGCGTTGATACGCGTCCGCGCTTTTTTATTGGCGGCGGTTGAACTTTGTTTTTGCCGCTGAAGAACCCCGCTGATTTCGGTTCTGAGGTAGGGCCGCCTTGGGAGTGCTTCCATTCTCCATGGCACCTTGGCGAGTCGCGCGCCGCCCGGCCTAGAGAGAATCTTCCTCTTGCGTCGGTTTTCGACGTTCTTCCGCTGACTTTTGGTCTTCCCCGAATTCTTGAGAAAACTCGATCTTTCGCGCTCGCCTGCCACGATACTCGGCGAAGCAAAGATACCCAAGGTAGAGCAATGCGGGCGCCGCCAGGAGAGCACACCAACCGGACATAACAAGTGTCATCCTGTGCCAATATTTATCTCGTTCGATATCAACTCCGCCAAACCCGCCGATTACGCCAAAGGCCATTCTGCAGGCATACCATACGAACATGATGAACACACACCAA
>CADBTE010000388.1 GCA_902797455.1 uncultured Planctomycetota bacterium
CCGTCTTTTGACTGCCGATAGACCGCGCGTTCCTTGATCTTTCGCCAGGTGAGAGGGTCGTACCAGCGCAGAACCGACGAACCGTCGCTTTGAATCAGGGGCCGGGGGGTTTCGTCCGAGCTGAGATCTTCGGTCAGTCCCCACCCCTCGATATTGTACCGGAAGGTCCGCTTCTCTTTGAGCGTTTTTTTATCGCGGACGTAGCCGATCCCCTCGCGCCAGGTGAGAAGGAAAATCTCATCGCCGACCACCGTCAGCCCCTCGGCGAAGACTTTGGAGGGAAGTTTCGCGCCGCGGAGGACCTTCCCTGTCTCGGCGCTGAGAATCTGCACGCGCGACTTGCCGTACTGGCCGCAGCTTTCGTACAGACGCTCGTTCCCCTCGCCGTCGCGCTCAAAAAACAGCCCCTGGCAGTAGGCGTCGGTGGAGTGGGGAAGCCGGTCGATCACACTCAGGACAACATCCGCGGGGGGCCGAGACGGCTCTTGGGGCTTCACCTTCCCTTCTTCCCCAAAGATCGCGCCGAGGAATAGAAGGGGAAATAGAAAAACCGGGTTAGGGCGGGGCATCGGTGTTATCTTTTTGGGGAAAGCGGCGAATCTAAGGAAAGCTCACATCTCGAGGGAATTGTATCACCGGTTCCCCAAAGTTTCCAGCGCCCCGGCGCCTCGGTTCCCCCCCCGCGCGGGGCATTTGGCCCGGGGTTCTCCCCCCTTGTCTTAAGGGTTTATTTCTCATAGAATAATAGGTTACTATACTATAGGGGAAATGGCGAGATATGTTCTCTTCCCCTGTTGGCTAAACCTATACACCTGTAAAAGCTTGCGAAAGGGTATTCCTATGCGTCGTCTTCTGATCGCCGGAAACTGGAAAATGAATATGAAGCTCGATTCCGCCAAGGCCTTGGCCTCCGGCCTGAAGGAAGCTGCCGCCGGCATCACCGAGGTCGATATCGCCGTCTGCCCGCCGAGTGTTTACATCGCTCCGGTCGCCGAGGCGCTTGCCGGTTCGAATATCGCCTGCGGCGCTCAGAACGCCTACTTTGAGAAAGCCGGCGCCTTCACCGGTGAAGTCGAAATGGCGATGCTGACCGACCTGGGCTGCAAGTATGTCATTCTCGGCCACAGCGAGCGCCGCCACATTATGGGCGAGTCGAGCGAGCTGGTCAACCTGAAGGTTCACGCCGCCCTGAAGGCCGGTCTGATCCCGATCGTCTGCGTCGGCGAGCTGCTCAAAGAGCGTGAGGCCGGTGTCACCGACCTGGTCAACCGCCGTCAGTTCGACGGTTCGTTCTCGGGTGTTTCGGCCGAAGACATGAAGAAGTGCGTCATCGCTTACGAGCCGGTCTGGGCCATCGGCACCGGCAAGGTCGCCACCCCCGATCAGGCGCAGGAAGTTCACGCTAATCTGCGCGCCCTCATCGCCGAGCGTTACGGCAAAGAGGTCGCCGACGTGGTCCGCATTCAGTACGGCGGAAGCGTCAAGGCCGAGAACGCCAAAGACCTCCTTGGCCAAAGCGACATCGACGGCGCCCTGGTCGGCGGCGCTTCGCTGAAGGTCGACGCCTTTATGGGTATCATCAACGCCGTGAAGTGATCAACTAACGGCCGGCCTTCCTCGAAAGCGGCCCGTTTCCCGGTGTTTGGGTGAAAGCGGGCCGCGCGCCGAGGGCGGGGAACCGCGCGCCGAAGGAACCGTTTAAGTAAAAACGTCAACGCCCAAATTTTTAGGAACGCGAATATGATTACGTTTTTTCAGGGACTGCTCTACACCGTCTTGATGTTGCTGTGCCTATTCATGATCCTGATCATCCTGCTGCAGCGCGGCAAGGGGGGTGGTCTGGTCGGCGCCTTCGGCGGTCTGGGCGGGAGCAGTGCCTTTGGCGCGAAGACCGGTGACGTCTTTATGAAGATCACCATCTACGCGACCTTTCTCTGGTTCCTCCTTTGCCTCGGCGGCCGCTATATCCTGACCAGCCGCAGCGCGCAAGATTCGCTGGTCGACGGCTCGCACGGCAATGTCGAAGCCCCGGCCAACCCCGCCGGCGACGCCGCCCCGGCCCCCGACGCCGCCCCGGCTGCCGATGCCGCTGACGCCGCCGCCGGTGCGGTCGAAGCCGCCGCTAATGCCGCCCCGGCCGCTGATGCCGCTGCTGATGTCCCGGCTCCGGCTACTGACGCCGCTCCGGCTGCCGACGCTCCGGCTCCCGACGCCGCCCCGGCACAGTAACGCGGTTTCCGCAAAAAACACGAACGCAGGAAACATCTAACGCCAGAGGACTATTGCCTTGCGTAGTATGACAGGATTCGGCTCGGCGCAGACCCGCCGAGACGGTTATGTCGCCGCGTCGGAAATCAAGACGGTCAACAATCGCTATTTGAAGACCGCCTGCCGTATTTCCGACGGTTTTTCGTTCTTGGAGCAAAAAATCGAGGCGCTTTTACGCGAAAAAATCGATCGCGGCACCGTCTCGGTGACCCTCCATATTCGTCCGGAGGAGCGTGAAAACCGCTTCACCGTCGACCAGGACGCGGCCGCGAATTACATCCGCTCGGCGGCGGCACTCAAAGAAAAACTGCCGCCCGGCCTGAGCGATCTTTCGGTGGGGAACATCTGCGACTTTTTCCGTCTTCCCGGGGTGATCGTCGACCAATCGAG
>CADBTE010000389.1 GCA_902797455.1 uncultured Planctomycetota bacterium
CAAGGTGACCATCTTCCCCTTCGGGTTGTTCCGCTTGCGGCAGTACTCGAAGGCCCAGCGGATGCAGCGCTCGGTCCCCTTGCGGGTATAGACGGCGACCTGAGTGGCGACCTCGTCGGGGGTCCCTTTCTTCATCCAGCCGCCGGTCCCGACGTACATATCCTCGGTGTTCTCGCGGACCACGACAAAGTCCAGATCCTCCGGCTTCTTATTGGCCAGCGGGGTCTCCACACCGGGGAAGAGCTTCACCGGGCGAAGGTTAATATACTGATCGAAGGCGAAACGAAGGCGCAGCAAAAGACCCTGCTCGAGGATACCCGGCTTGACGTCGGGGTGCCCGACCGCGCCGAGGAGAATAGAGCTGAATTTGCCCAGCTGCTCGATCTCATCGTCGGTGATGATCACGCCGCTCTTGAGGTAGCGTTCCCCGCCCAGATCGAAGGGGGTCAGTTCGAGATTGATGTTTTCGAGCTTGGCGACCTCTTTGAGGACTTTCACCCCTTCGGCGGTCACTTCCGGGCCGGTTCCATCACCGCCGATCACGGCAACTTTCAGCAGATCTTTCATCGTTTCTCCCTTTTGTTTTTTTTGATGGACTTGCTATAAACCGTACTCCCCCTATGAGGGGCGGCTCGCTTGGGTCGATTATCTTCCCAATGCCGCCGACGGGCAAGGGGGTATGACAGCCGCCAGGCGGTTGGCCAGCGAGATATTTCCCTCCCATCCGCTCTCGACAAAGGGGACAGCCAGGGCGATCGCCAGATCGACACAGAAGGTCTCGTCGGTAAGATCCCCGCGCAGGACGGGCACCGCTTTCGCGCCGCTTTTTTTCGCCTTAAGCTCGGCGACGGCGGCCGCCGCTTCGGTGACCGTCCCGATTTTCGCCGGTGTGATAAAGCGCGCCTTGCCGCCGACGGCGGTTTCTTCCCCAAAGGGGAGCAGCCGCGGCACTTCTGATGCCAAAGCCCCGCCGAGCCATCGATAAAGCGGCAGGCGCATCCCCTTCGCGGCGGCGGCGGCCGCCGCCGCGCTGACGGCAAACAAAAGCTCACGGGGAAGCACCGAGCGGTCGGCCGTCCCGTCGAGTTCAACCAGCAGCGCGTCGAGCGCCGTCTGCTCGCGGACATCGAAGCCGAACAGCTCGTCGGCCAGACGCTCATTGACCAGATCGACCAGTCCCGCGGGGTCCCGCTCAACCGAAACCGCCGCGCCGGCCGTCACACCCGACTGGAGAACAACCTCGACCGTCAGGGCGCCGCCCCGGGAGGCGACCGATGTTCGGGCGCGCAGATCACCGATCCGAAACGCGGCGGGGAACGTGTGGCTCATCGAAGAATCACTCATCTAAGAAACACCCATTATAAAAGGGAAGGGGGGTTATTTTTTATCTTGAAGCTGATTGAGTTTATTATAGAGCGTCTTCAAACTGATTCCCAGCTCCTCGGCCGCCTTGGCTTTATTCCCCTCGTTTCGGTTGACCGCCTGGATAATCGCCTCCCGCTCCAGGTCGCGCAGCGTCTTGCCGGCGTCGAAGGCCATCAGTTCCTCCAGCCCGCCGCCGGCATTGGTCCCTCGCTGCGGCTGGCCCGAGCCGAAGAACTGGCTCGGGAGGGCGTCCTTACCGATCGGGAGCGACCCGGCCAAGATCATCGAATGTTCCACGACGTTGGCCAGCTGGCGGACATTCCCCGGCCATTCGTAGCGGCGCAGCAGCTCCATCGCCTCGGGGGTATAGATCTCGGCCCCTTCTGGAATCGCCATGCGCGCGCTTCGGCGGGCCAGATGGTCGATCAGCAAAGGAAGATCCTCGACCCGCTCGCGCAGCGGCGGCAATTTGATAATAAACGTATTGATTCGGAACCAGAGGTCCTCGCGGAAGTCTCCCCGCTCGACCATCTCTTCCAAGTTGCGCAGGGTGGCGCAGATCACCCGAACATCGCAGATGGTCGCGGCGTTTTCGCCGATTTTTCTCACCTCGCCGCTTTCCAGGAAACGCAGCAGTTTCGATTGCACCTGCTTGGGAAGCTCGCCGATTTCATCGAGGAAGAGGGTCCCGTTATTGGCGACTTCCAGCAGCCCGATGCGATGGTTGTCGGCGCCGGTGAAACTCCCTTTTTTATGGCCGAACAGCTCGCTTTCGATCAGGTTTTCGGGGAGGGCGCCGCAGTTGACGGCGACAAACGGCTTATTGGCGCGGCGGCTCTGCTCGTGGATCTCGCGGGCGACCAGTTCCTTGCCGGTCCCCGTCTCGCCGAGGATGACGACCCCCGAGTCGGTCGGGGCGATCCGCTCGATCAGCCGGTGAACCTGCTTCATTCCGGCCGAGTCGCCGACCAGACGGCGTTTCCCCTCGATCCGCTCCAGCTGGTTGGTGGCGGCCCTAAGTTTATTGTTGATCTCTTTTTTCTCGGCGATCTTCTGGAGAACCTTATCGATATCGGCCAGCAGGCACGGTTTGCTCAGATAGTCGAAGATTCCCTCGCGCAGGGCGGCCACGGCGGTATCGAGCGAGCCCTTGCCGGTGAGGATGACCGCCTCGGCCTCGGGATTGAGCTCATGCGCTTTGGCGACAACTTCCAGTCCCCCGGCGCCCGGCATATCAAGATCGAGGAGGAGAACGTCGAATTTGTTATCTTTCAGCAGCCGGATCGCTTCCAGCCCGTTGCCGCAGACAGTGACCCGGTACCCCATCGTGGGGAGCTCCAGGGCGATCAACTTCTGCATCGAGGGCTCATCGTCGGCGAACAGGACGCTCAATCCCGTTTTGGAACCTTGTTTAGCCATAGTACCTTAGTATCTAATACAGCGTTCGAAACCGATTGGTTTTTCTTTGGTGGGTTGTGGGTGTGATGTTTCGCGCCGGAAGCCCTACGCGGCGGGGAGCTCGACGATAAAGGTCGACCCCTTGCCGAGCCCGGCGCTTTTGGCGGTGATCCGGCCGTTGTGGGCGGTCACGATCCGATAGGCGATCGCCAGCCCAAGTCCGGTACCGCTCCCCGGTTCTTTTTTGGTGTAGAACGGTTCAAAGATCTTTTGGAGGGTCTCCGGCTCCATCCCGGCGCCGTTGTCCTCCACGGCGAGGGTAACGGTATCGCGTCTGTTTTTCACGATGGTAACGCGAACCGTATCGTTGTCTTGGGTCGCGTCGAAGCTGTTGGTGATCAAATTGACGATCACCTGCTTGATCTCCTGCGGGTTCACCCAGGCGATGATCGGGCCGTCGGCGGCGATCTCGACGTTCCGACGCCGGTAGCGCGGCTGGGTCTTGAGCATTTCGACCATACTGCCGACCACCTCGGTCAGGTCGGTAGCGGTCTTCTCGCCGCTTCCCATTCGCGAGAAGTCGAGCAGTTTCGAGGTGATGCCCTTGCATCGGAACGCCTCTTCTTTGACCAGCTCGACATACTTTTCGACGATCGTCAGCTCGTTTCGGCGCGTTTGAGCGTCGAGCTTCGGGTCGGCGACGGTCCTCAGGCGGCGCGGAAGCGATTCGGCCGCCATCGCGATCGAGGCCAGGGGATTATTGATCTCGTGGGCGACTCCCGCGGCCAGGAACCCGACGCTCGCCAGCCGCTCGGTCCGGATAATCTCCTCGGTGCGCTGATGCACCTGCTCATCGAGGTCGTCTCGGATGCCGCGGAACCGTTCGGTCATCTGGTTGAGCGCCTCGGCAAGCTCCAAAAACTCATCCTGCGAGTCGATCCGAATACGATAGTTAAAATCCCCCGCGGCGACCCGGCGCGAGCCGGCCAAAAGAATCCTCAGCGGCTTAAAGATCCAAATATAAACCAGCCGCAGGAAGACAATAATCAGGACGATCGCGGCGATGAGCACGGCGATCGCGATCTGCCGAACGATTCGATAGCGGACCCGCACGGCGTCCGAAAAACCGGTCAGTTGCTGATGCAGACGGGTCGGGAGCTGTTCGGTGATCTTCTGGATTTCGCTCAGCTGGGCGTCGATCCGGTCGATCATGTCGTCGTCGCTGGTCCAGCGAATATCGTTGATCAGGGGGTGCAGCACCTCCAGGCGCTGGCGGATATCTTGGATCTGCTCCAGCTCGCCGAGGGTTTCGTCGCCGCCGGTGATCCGATTGAGCCGTTCGCTCTTCGGACGGGCCCGGCACAGCGCCTCGTAATGGTCGAGCGAGGCGATATACTCGGCCTCTTTTTGAAGGAGAAGCGAGTACGAGTTAAAATCCCGCTGCTGCGAGAAATCGAATAGCTCAAGGCGGCGGACGATCTCTTGACTGGCGTTGACTTCCAGACGGCTTTTCACGCGCTGCTCGGCCAGGCGGCTGCCTTTCACGCCGCTGAGCATTAAGCGCATCTCCGAGATAGAAAGCGACAGCTTCCCGGCAGCCGGCAGCTCTTTGGCGCGGCGGCTGATATCGAAGACGACGCGCCGAAAGTGCGTCACGGTAAAGATAGTGTTCACCGCCAGCAGAAGGAGGAGGAAAAAGAGTATCCCCGCCCCCAGCCGAATTTTCGGTCTGAGCGAATGGTGAACAACAGGCAATGCGGTCAATGAAACCTCACCTTCCTTATGGTACGAGGGGGAGAGTACCTTTTTTCGCCGACCGGCGCAAGGCGAATTGCGAGCCCGGCCGTGGAGAATTAGTGAAAATAGGAACTCGCGATAAGCCGGTCGAAAAGCTCTTCTCTTAATAAAGGAAGTCGATTAAAATTACCCAAGGGCGAAGAAGAATCGGCAAAACGGACGTTTTTTCACCGGTTATGGCAAACACATTCACCAGAGGAATCTTTAGTTTCGGGCGTGAGGTCCGGCAAATCGCGCGTTTTTGCATGCGCGGCGCGGTGATTTTGACGGCCAAGTTCATTTCGGGGGCGTCGGTCCGCTGGGTCGACTGCCAGCCGGAGATTTGCCAGCGGATCTACTTCGCCAACCACACCAGCCATCTCGACCCGATCGTCATCTGGTCGATGCTCCCCGAGAACGTCCGCGACAAAACCCGTTTGGTCGCCGCCAAAGACTACTGGTCCGCCGGGCCGATCCGCCGCGCGCTGGCCCGGTTATTCAACGCCGTTTTGATCGACCGCCGCCATATTTCGATCAAGAACACCCCGGTGATGATTCTTCTGGAAGAGATGGGGAACGACTACTCCATCGTCATTTTTCCCGAGGGGGGGCGCGGCAACGGCGAGCAGATCAACGAGTTTAAAAGCGGCATCTATTACATGGCCAAAAAGCGCCCCGAGATCGAGCTGGTCCCCGTTTACCTCGACAATATGAACCGCATCCTCCCCCGCGGAATGGTCCTTCCGGTCCCGATGCTCTCGCGCGTGGTTTTCGGTCCCCCGATCTGGATTGAGCGGGGCGAGCGCAAAGAAGCGTTTCTCAAGCGCTGCCGCGAGGCGGTTCTGAAGCTCAAAGACTGCTGAACCTCATTTGCTCAACAGGAAGTTAATGATAAGTCATGGATATGAAGAAACGCCTTGAATTCGCTGTCAGCGCCGCTAAAGAAGCGGGCCGCTTCACGCTGGAGTATTTCGACCGTCCCGGTCTGAGGATCGACCGCAAGGGGGACGGCACCCCGGTGACCGACGCCGACCGAGGTGCCGAGAAGCTGCTTCGCCAACGCATTGCCGAGGCGTTCCCCGACGACGCGATTCTTGGGGAAGAGTTCCCTTGCGTGCCGGGAACCAGCGGCCTGCGCTGGATCCTCGACCCGATCGACGGAACAAAATCGTTCATCCACGCCGTGCCGTTCTACTCGACGCTGATCGGGGTCGAGAAGTACGACCCGGCCGACCCCGATAACCGCGAAAAGAGCGAAATGATTGCCGGGGTCATTCATCTGCCGGCTTTGGATCGCGGCGTCTGGGCATTGAAGGGGTTCGGCGCCTTCGAGGAGCGTCCGGGGTTCGAGGAGCCGCTTCCGGCCAAGGTCTCGTCGATCACCGCCCTTGAGGAGGCCTGTTTTCTGACCAGCGAGGTGAAGACCTTTGCCGAAACCTCCCGCGCCGCGGTCTACACCGATCTGGAAAACCGCTGCCGCCTGACCCGCACCTGGGGAGACGCCTACGGCTATTACTTAGTCGCCACCGGCCGTGCCGATTTAATGGTCGACCCCGAGATGTCCCCCTGGGACTGCGGTCCCCTGGTGACGATCCTCGCCGAGGCCGGCGGCGTATTTCTCGACTGGCGCGGCAGCGAAACAATCTACGGCGGCGACGGGATCGCCGGCAACCGGGAATTAGTCAAACAGGCCCTCCAGATCATCGCCGACTTCGGCGCCCGGGAGCCGGAGCGATGAGCGAGCGTTTTTACCTCCCCGATCTGGCCCCCGGCGGCCCCGCCGTTTTGACCGGTCCCGAGGCGGCGCACCTCGGCCGGGTGATGCGGGCGAAAGTCGGCGACATCGTCTATCTGTTCAGCGGGGACGGCTGGGAGTACCGCGCCCGGGTCGAGGCGATCGCCCATTCAAAAATCGATCTGACCGTCCTGGACCGCCAACTCGACGACCGGGAGCCCGACTTGGACCTGACGATGGCCGTCGCCCTCCCCAAGGGGGACCGCCAGAAATGGCTGATCGAAAAACTGACCGAACTCGGGGTCCGGCGCTATATTCCCCTTTCGGCGCAGCGTGAGGATATTAAGGTCGACGACAAGGTCCTCGAGCGTCTGCGCCGTCAGGTGATCGAGGCCTCGAAACAGTGCGGCCGATGCCGCCTCATGGAGATCACCCCGGCGATGACGCGCGAGAAGATCGCCGCCGCTTTTCCGCCGGCGGAATTAAATATCCTCTGTCACCCCATCTCCGACGGCCAGTTCGGCCAGGTCAGCTTTGCCCAGCTGGCGGCGCGTTTTCCCGCCGTGCCGAAAAGCGCCCTGGTCCTCATCGGCCCGGTCGGCGGTTTCACCGACGACGAGGTTCGCCGGGCGGTCG
>CADBTE010000390.1 GCA_902797455.1 uncultured Planctomycetota bacterium
CCGTATTTCCCCTGTCCCGCCGTTCCTCGCGGCGGAGCGTTCCGCCGGGAAGTTTGTCCACCGGTAAAAACCCCAAAACGCTGGACAGGTACGTTTTATCGCGTTTTACCGCCCCCGCGCTGTGAGCACGGTTGGACAGATACTGTCCACTTCCCCGATCTGTGGGAGGTAAAAATCCGACCGGTGGAATTTCAACCGGAACCGGAATATGTTTCCCTATTGATTCTTTTGTACCCAACATTGATAATGTGGGTGGGATTGTTTTCAGGGGTGCCGTGCTTAAACCGACGGTGGCCATTACCCGACAGGCGAACAGATGCTTTGGACTACGTTATGGAGACCTTCCCGATCGTCAAGCGTAATGAGCTTAAGAACGAGGAAATAATTGCCTTCGTCCGGGAAATAACCGTTGACCTTCAACCGCCGCCGCTAGAGGAGCCAAACATTCTATGGGTTACTGCACCTGGGCCGGGATGAGCGATTCCGTCAGAGCATATCACGATACCGAGTGGGGGATCCCGGTACACGACGACCGGGTGATGTTCGAACACCTGACGCTGGGATGTTTCCAGTGCGGGCTGAGCTGGAACCTCATTATGAAAAAGCGCGCGGTCTTCTGGCGCTGCTTCGACGACTTCGACTTCGACACAATCGCCGCCTACGGCGAAGACGATGTCCGGCGCGTTCTCGGCACCGAGGGGATGATCCGCTCCGAGCGCAAGGTTCGGGCGGTGATCAATAACGCCCGATGTTTTCAGGAGGTGCGCGCCGAGAACGGGAGCTTCAGCGACTACCTCTGGGCTTACACCGAAGGGAAGACCATCCTCTATCAGGGGCACGGCGTCGGGGCGATCCCGCTGAGCAACGGCCTGTCGAAGCGCATCAGCTGCGACCTCAAAAAGCGCGGCTTTCAGTTCGTCGGCCCGATAACGATCTACTCGTTCCTTCAGGCCTGCGGTGTCATCAACGACCACGACAGGGACTGCCCCTGCGGCCGAAGGATTATCAGCGAGTTTCCGACCGTTAGAAAACGGCGGGATCATGAGGTACAATAACGTTTCACCGCGGTTTTTTTGATCAACACACAAAACACCAGCGCCGCCGCTTTTCGCGGCGAAACATTTATGGCTTACTGCGCCTGGGCCGACTGCAGCGAGGCCTATAAAATTTACCACGATACCGAATGGGGTATCCCGGTTTGGGACGATCGGGTCATGTTCGAGCACCTGACCCTGGAGTCTCTTCAGTGCGGGCTGAGCTGGGCCCTGATGCTCAAAAAGCGCGAAATCTTCCGGCGCTGCTTGCGCGGCTTCGACTTCGACAAGATCGCCGCCTTCGGCGAATCCGATGTCGAGCGTATTTTGAATACCGAAGGGATGATCCGCTCCGAACGCAAGGTTCGGGCGGTGATCAATAACGCCCGATGTTATCAGCAAGTGCGCGGCGAGTTTGGGAGCTTCTGCGATTACCTCTGGGCTTTTTCCGAAGGGAAGACCATCCTCTATCAGGGGCACGGCGCCGGGGTGTTCCCGGTGAGCAACGGGCTGTCGCTGCGGATCAGCAAAGACCTCAAAAAGCGCGGCTTTGCGTTCGTCGGCCCGGTGACGATCTACTCGCACCTGCAGGCGTGCGGCGTCATCAACGATCACGAAAAACACTGCCCCTGCTACAAAAGGATTGTCAGCGAATTTCCCACGGTGAGAAAACGGCGGGATCACGAGGTACTATGACCATGAAGACGATCAGATTACTGTATCCCGACTATGTCGGCGGCGGGCTGCCGACCTATTATTTCGGGGCGAATCTTCTGCGGTATATTCTGCCGCCCAACGCGAATCAGCCGGTTGTCCAAGTTGACGTGGTTCCTCCCGACGGCGGGGAAAAGAGCGTCACCAACGGGATTTACGCCGAAGACGAGGTCCTCTCCGGTATAAGAAGCGCTCAGGAAAAAATCGCGGCGGAATCTCCCGACCGTATTATCACCATCGGCGGCAGCTGTCTGGTCTCCCTGGCTCCCTTCGATTATCTGCATGGCAAATACGAAAAAACTGGGATCATCTGGATCGACGCGCATCCGGATGTTTCGACGGTAAACGACGGCTATCCAAACGCCCACGCGATGGTGCTGGGAAGTCTGCTTGGGCATGGCGCCGCACCGCTGGCGGAACAGATGAAAAACCCGGCGTTTAAACCCGACGAGGTTCTTTATGTCGGTCTTCAGTCTCTCCATCCTTATCAGCGGCGGTACCTGAAAGATATGGGGGTGGAATTCAAAGTTCAGGATTCGGAATTTGTGTCCGACGACCAGATCAAAGAGTTTATGGGGCGGTTCGGCCATATCCTCGTACACTTCGATATCGACGTTCTGGATGAGCGTTTCTTCCACTCCACCTATTTCGCCAACCCGGAGTTGGCCGGCGACGGATCCGGCGGCGGGAAGATGGGAATCCCAAAACTCACGGAGGTGTTAGAATTGATTTCCGGCGGCTGCGATGTAGTCGGCTTCACGGTGGCGGAATACCTGCCTTTTGATGAGCACCGCCTGCGCGGCGCGCTGTCGCGGATCAATATTTTCACGCAGTGAAGAAAGAGTGTCTTTCATGGGTAAAAGCTTAATTATCTATTTCAGCCGGGCCGGCGAGAACTACGCCGTCGGCTGTATCGACAAGGGAAACACCGAAATCGTCGCCGAGTTTGTGCGCGACCTCACCGGCGCCGATATGTTCAAGGCCGAGCCCGCCGTCCCTTACGCCGACGATTACGATACC
>CADBTE010000391.1 GCA_902797455.1 uncultured Planctomycetota bacterium
TAGGTGTCGATAAGCTGCCGCCGATCAGGCGCGTAAGAGGTGATTCCGGCCGCCAGCTGACCGCGGTTCTGCAGGTCGAGGAGCATTCGAGGTATGAGTCGGGAAACCTCGCCGGGGCCCTGAGCGGGACAAAGGCCAGAGGCGGGTTTCCCCGGAAGATGATAGACTGCCGCAATACCACATTCTTCGTGGAGATCACTCATCTGCATGTTCTTTCCGTTAGAGGGTACGATGCCGCCTTGTCTCGGGGAGACTTTTCCCGGGCCCTGGGAGCCCGGCGCGCGACCGCGCCTTTTAGACGGCGGAAACACTAAGGGCAAATTTTAACGCCGGGCGGTTTGTTGCCAACCTGGTGGAGGAGGGGGGAAAGAGGGTTTTTCCCCTTTTTGAAAACGGACAGATTCGATATACTCCTTATTTCACGCGGGTGATTATTTCACTCCCCCGCCGGGGAATAGAGGCAAAAATTTTTCCGGTTCGTTTTGTTGGCAAAAGAAAAAAATGATCAGTCTAAGCAGGCAAGAGATCGTCCAGACGGCGCACAGCGTGGTGGTGAAGGTAGGGACCAATGTCCTGACGGCCGCCGACGGCCGGCTCAATTCCTCCCGCATCGGCGCGCTGGCCGATGAGCTGGTGGCGCTGCGCCAAAGGGGAAAACGGGTGATCCTGGTCAGTTCCGGGGCGGTCGGCGCCGGCGTCGGACTGCTGCATCTGCAGCGCCGCCCGGGCGATCGGCCGAAACTCCAGGCGGTCGCCGCCATCGGACAGAGCAAGCTGATGCAGACCTATGAAGAGGCGCTGGCGCCTCACGGTCTGTATCCGGCGCAGGTACTGCTGACCTCCGGCGATCTAATTCACCGCCAGCGCTACCTGAATGTCCGCAATACCTTTCTGTCGCTTCTGGATTACGGTGTTTTGCCCATCGTCAACGAGAACGATACCGTCAGCACCGACGAGCTGACCTTTGGCGATAACGACCGGCTCGCCTCGCTGATTGCCAACCTGTTCCTCGAGCCGCTGCTGATCCTGCTGACCGATGTCGATGGTTTGTACGACGGTGATCCGGCGCTGAGCGGCTCGCGGCTGATCTCAACGGTCGATGCCTGGTCGCCGTCGCTTATGTCGATGGTCGCCGAAAAACACTCCGTCCGAAGCAAGGGGGGAATGTCGAGCAAGCTGATCGCCGCCAGGACCGTCACCTCCTCCGGCGGGGTGGTGATGATTGCCAACGGGGACGATCCGCGGATTCTCACCAAGATATTCGCCGCCGAGGATGTCGGAACCGTCTTCTTCCCGAGCCGGCGGATCCCCGCCCGCAAACGATGGCTCGGCTACGCCGCCGCGCCGAAGGGGACGATCACCATCGACGCCGGCGCCGCCGAGGCGCTTTTGGATCGGGGCAAGAGCCTGCTGCCGGCCGGCGTTGTCGCGGTGGCCGGCCGGTTCGGGCATGGCGATATCGTCGCCGTGCGGGTGCGCGGCGGGGATGAGATCGCCCGCGGCCTGGTGAACTACACCTCCGACGAGGTGGGGAAGATCCTCGGCCTTCACTGCGGTGAAATCAAAGACGTTCTCGGCGACTGCCCCTACGAGGAGGTGATTCACCGGGACAATATACAAATCTACCGTCTTTAAGGTTCCCTGGGTTTATTTTCTTCCGTCACCGACGGAATCATTCTATGGCGGAACTGACCGATACCGCGCGGCTGGAAGCCGCGCTGTTTTTAGCCCGCGAGCCGGTCTCCGGCCGGCGTCTGGCGAACCTTGCCGGAATCGCCGATCCGGGGAGGGTCCGCCTTCTGCTGCGTGAGCTCAATCGGCGGTACCTGGCGGACAACAGTGCCTTCGGCGTGGTCGAGGTCGCCGACGGATACCAGCTGCGAACCCGCCCGGAGTTCGCCCCCTGGCTCATCCGGCTCCAGGAGGTCCCGATCGAGGTGCGGCTCTCCCCCGCGGCGATGGAGACCCTCTCGATCATCGCCTATCGGCAGCCGATCCTCCGCGCGAAGATCGAGGAGATCCGCGGGGTCCAGTGCGGCGATATTCTCCGTCAGCTGATGGAGATGGATCTGATTCGGATCACCGGCCGGCTCGAGGAGCCGGGACGGCCGTTTCTCTACGGCACGACCAAGAAGTTTCTCCAAATCTACGGTCTGGTCCGTCTTTCCGATCTCCCCGGCAAAGAGGCCGATTCCCCTTAATTTTTCCCTGTTTTGCCCCCTTTGTATTGACGTGCGCCGGCTGTTTGTTGATAATCCGGTATATCTGTGGGGGAATATTGGGGGGATAGTGTCGAATCGCGACGGGGATACAAAATCTCAGCGAATCAAAAACCGCAGCGAATCAAACAGGACAGGCATTTATGACACGTACAACGCGGACGGTGATCGATGTTGACAGCGGTGTCTATACCGAAACCCTCGATCTGAAAGAAGTATTCCAAGGCCCCGACGGCGCGGTTCCCTTCAGAATCAGCAAGCGCCGCCTCTGCGGAGGACTCTCCGACGGCGTCGATGTTATCGAGGTCGATAACGGCCGGCTGTCGTTCGTCATTATCCCGACCCGCGGGATGGGAATCTGGCGCGGCCGCTGCGGCGATGTCGAGCTGAAGTGGGACTCCCCCGTTCACGGTCCGGTCCACCCGAAGCTCGTGCCGAACTACGCCCCCAACGGACTCGGCTGGCTCGAGGGGTTCGACGAGTGGCTGGCCCGCTGCGGACTGGAGAACAATGGCGCCCCCGAGTTTAACGAGTACGGCGCCCTGCGCTGGCCGCTCCACGGCCGGATCGCCAATACCCCGGCGCGCCGGGTTGAGGTCACCTTAGATCCGGCGACCGGCGAGATCACGGTTCAAGGGGTCGTCGAAGAGGCGTCGCTGTTTTCTAAGCGGATGACGCTGACCGTGACCTACACCACTTTCGCCGGAAGCAATCGTCTGGAGGTGACCGATAAGGTAACCAACCTCTCGTCGGAACCGGCCGAGTTCCAGCTGCTCTACCATATCAATACCGGCCGGCCGTTTGTCACCCCCGGGGCGCGTGTCGTGGTCCCCTTCCACGAGATGTCGCCGCGTGACGGCAACGCCGCCTCGGAACTCGACGGCTGGGATATCTATCAGCCGGAAGTGGTCGGCCGTCCGGAGTCCTGCTTCCTTTTCGATATAGCGACCGACGCCGCCGGCCGGACCAAGGTGCTTTTGATCAACGAGAAGAACAACCGCGGCATCTGCGTCGGCTTCAGCAAAAAGCAGTTCCCCCATTTTCTTATCTGGAAACTGCAGCGTCCCAACGGCGATACCTACGTTACGGCGATGGAACCGTGCATTAACTTCCCCAATACCCGCTCGTTCGAGAAAGCGCACGGCCGGGTGGCGACGCTCCAGCCGGGGCAGTCGCGCCTGTTCGAGATCGCCGTCGAGGTCCTGACCGATCCGGACGACGTCTCTCGGACCGCCCACGAAATCGAGGGGCTCATGACGGTTCCCGGACGTGTCTTGCCCGCGCCGAATCCCGATTGGGCCGAATGACAACCCGAGCGCGGCCGCGGCGGAATCACCCGCGGCCGCGGCAGAGCTTCCAGGAAACGAGCATGAAGACAAGTTCTTCAAAACCCGTCAGCAATAAAGAAACAAGCGGCAGCGCCGACCGTTTCTGGAACCCCCGTTTCTGGGACGGCGTTACCGTCGGCGCGTGGTTCGGCGCGCTGAAGGCGGGGCATTTTCGGTTTGGTATTCACCGGGTGACGATGGGGGTGCTTATCTCCGGGCTGAGCGTGATGAACTCAACTTTGGCCTTGTGTCAGAATATCTTCTTCGGCCGGAAGATTCGCTCCCAGGAGCTTGTCGCCCCGCCGGTCTTTATTCTGGGACATTGGCGCAGCGGCACTACCTTGCTGCACGAATATATGATCTTGGACGATCGTTTCACCACCGCCGATACCTATACCTGTTTCGCGCCGTCGCACTTTATCTTCTCCGGGCCGTTTCTGCGTCCCTTCGTCGGGCTGCTGATGCCGAAAAAACGGCCGATGGACAATATGGCCGCCGGGCTCGACCGCCCGCAGGAAGATGAGTTCGCACTGTGCGTACTGGGGACTCCCAGCCCCTATCTGAACATTCTCTTCCCGAACAATCCGCCGATCTATCCCGAGTATCTCACCCTGCGCGATATCTCCGACGCCGACCGCCGGAAGTGGCTCGATCGGTTCCATTGGTTCCTAAAAGCGCTCACCGTCGCTCACCCGAAGAGAATCCTGCTCAAGTCGCCGCCGCACACCGCCCGGATCAAGGCGATCTTAGAGCGTTTCCCCGACGCGAAATTTGTCAGTCTTCACCGCAATCCGTACACGCTTTTCCCCTCGACCTACAACCTCTGGATGAAGCTCGCGCGCACGCACGGGGTTCAGATCCCCAAGGGGGAGAACCTGCAGGAGAAGGTCTTCCGCGACTTCGAGCGGATGGACGCCGCCTATCAGGAAGATATCCGGCTTCTGCGCGAGGATCAGCTGATCGAGATCTCGTTCGATGAGCTTACCGGCGCCCCGATCAAGACGCTCGAGAAAATCTACAAACAGCTCCGGCTGGGAGATTTCGATCTCTATCGTCAGAAGTTCACCGACTTCGCCGCGACGCAAAAGAGTTATAAAAAGAATAAGTTTGAAATTGCCCCCGAAATCCGCTCCGAGATCGCCCGCCGCTGGCGCGGGTATATCGAGCGCTACGGGTACGAGGAGCCGAAAGAATGAAAAAGAGTGTTTTCCCGCTGTTTGCCGCCGCCGCGCTTCTGGGCGCTTTTGCTTTCGCCGAAGAGCCGCCGAAGATCGAACGGCCGCTGACCGAGGTGCCGTTCACCGAGGTACATCTGACCGACGGCTTCTGGGCCCCCCGCATCGAGACGAACCGGACGGTCTCGGCGCGGCACAATATCGACTGGTGCGAGAACCAGACCGGACGCATCAATAACTTCCGCAAAGCGGGCGGATCGATGGAGGGGAAGTTCGAGGGAATCTACTTCGACGACTCCGATGTCTATAAGGTGATCGAGGGGCTGGCCTACGCCCTGGCGGCCCAGGACGACAAGCAGATTCATGACGACGCGTCGCGCTGGATCGAGGCGATCGCCTCGGCGCAGCAGGACGACGGCTACCTGATGTGCTGGTATATCCTCGAGAAGCCCGATGAGAAGTGGACGAACCTGGCGTCGATGCACGAGCTGTACTGCGCCGGGCATCTGGCCGAGGCGGCGGTGGCCTGGAAGCGCGCCACCGGCGACGACTCGCTGCTGAATGTCAGCCGCCGGCAGATGGATCTGATCTGCAGCCGGTACGGGACGGGGGAAGGGCAGCTGAGGAATGTCGCCGGCCATGAGGAGATCGAGCTGGCGCTGGTGAAACTCTACGAGCTCACCGGCGAGAAAAAATACCTCGATGAGGCGAAGTTTTTCATCGACTGCCGCGGGGTCGCCGAGGGGCGCGAGAAGGGGCTCTTCGGCGAATACTGCCAGGATCATATTCCGCTTCGCCAGCAAAGCGAGATCGTCGGCCACGCCGTGCGCGCGATGTACTGCTTCTCGGGAGCGACCGACGTGGCGGGGTACTATCACGACGCGGAGCTGATGGCGGCGATGAATCGGCTGTGGAACAACGTGACCCGCGAGAAGATGTATATCACCGGCGGAATCGGCTCGGACGCCTCGAACGAGGGGTTCCGCGGCTCGTTTTTCCTCCCGAACGATACGGCGTATTGTGAGACCTGCGCGGCGATCGGGCTGGTTCTGTGGGCCCATCGGATGAATCTCTCCACCGGCCAGGCGAAGTTCGTGGACGTGATGGAGCGGGCCCTCTACAACGGGATGCTCTCGGGGTACTCGATTTCGGGGGACCGCTACTTCTACGTTAATAAACTTCGGGCCAACGGCGACCACCATCGTCAGCCGTTCTTCGGCTGCGCCTGCTGCCCGACCAATGTCATTCGTCTGATCGCCTCGCTGCCCGGGTACGTCTACGCGACCGCCAAGAGTGACGGCGCCCAAGGGGACGATACCGTCGTCGCGAACCTCTTTGTCGAGGGGGACGCGGTCGTCGATCTGGCCGACGCGCGCGTGAAGATCTCTCAGAAGACCGGCTATCCGTTCGATGGGAAGGTGGTGTTCACCCTTTCGGCCGAGCCCAAAGACGGAGCGTCGCTCAGCGGCAAGACGCTCTGCCTCAAGTACCGGGTTCCCGGCTGGTGCGCCTCCGCCGCTGAGGCCGGCGCCGACGGCTACGCGGTCGTTCCCTTCAGCGCCGAAGAAGGGCTGACCTATGAATGCGACTTCCCGATGCCGGTGGTCCGAATGACGGCCAACCCGCAGGTGGAGGCCGATCGCGGCAGGGTCGCCCTGCAGCGCGGTCCGATCGTCTACTGCTTCGAGGAGTGCGACAACACGGTCCCCGTCGATGAGATCACCCTCCCCAAAGATCCGAACTTCGAGGTTCAGTTCAAAGAGCGCTTCATCTCGACTCCCGACGATTCCGAGGCGACGCGCGAAAGCGGCGCCCGCGATGTGGCGGTGATCACCGCGCGCGACGCCGGAGGGAACACGATTACGGCGGTTCCCTACTGTGTTTGGGACAACCGCGCCGCGGGCAAGATGAACGTCTGGGTCAAACAGGACGGTCTGCGCCCGCTGATGATCACGCGCGATAAGGCGGTGCGGTACTTTACCGAGGAAATCTCCCTGTCGGCCACCGAGGACGATATCGCGGGAGCCCTCCCGCGGGTGCTGGCCCGCACGCGCGCGCTGCTGGCCAGGGAAAACGGCTGGTACGAAGGCGACCTTCCGATTCTTTACCGCCCGCTGAGCGATAAAGATTTTCAGTAAAGCATTATTGTGCGGCAAGGGGTTTTTCACCGAACCGCTTGCCCGCCGTCCGAGGGAAGATGTTCTCCTTCCTCGGCGGTTAGGCCATAAGTTTTCTATCCGGCCGAAAGCGCGAAAGGGCGCTTTCGCCGGGCGTTCGTTTCCCCCTTTTTAGAAGAGGTTAGTTATGACGAAGTCGATCAATGTCGCGATGATTGGCCAGGGGTTTATGGGACGTTCCCACTCCGTCGCCTGGTGCCAGGTGAATAAGTTCTTCCGGCCGGAGCTTCGCTCGGTAATGCACACCGTCTTCGGTCAAGAGAACGAAGACCCGACCTTCGGACCGCTGTGGGGCTGGCAGAATGTCTCCCACGACTGGGAAGCGCTTGTGAAGCAGCCCGAGATCGGTCTGGTCGACATCGTGACCCCGAACTTTATGCACGCTCCCCCGGCCAAGGCCGCTATCGCCGCCGGCAAGCCGTGCGCCTGCGAGAAGCCGATCGCCGGCACCCTGCAGGAAGCCCGTGAAATGGCCGAAGCCGCCGAGCAGGCCGGCGTCGACACGTTCGTTTGGTTCTGCTACCGCCGCGCTCCCGCCGTCGCGCTGGCCCACCAGCTGGTTAAAGAGGGACGGATCGGCGAGATCCGCCACGTCCGCGCCACCTACCTGCAGGAATGGGGCCACGACGATGTTCCGTTCGCCTGGCGCTTCCAGAAGTCGCTGGCCGGCAGCGGCGCTCACGGCGACCTCAACGCCCA
>CADBTE010000392.1 GCA_902797455.1 uncultured Planctomycetota bacterium
ACCTGAGGTTCCCTCCACAGGAGCGCAATCCGGGAGGTCTCTCGCGGGCGGAGCGGCTGCGCGTCGGCCGGATTCTGTTAACGCTCAACATCGACCATCCAGAAAGAATCAGGGTTCTGGCACCCAAAGAGCGTTTCCCTATCCGACGCGCTATCGGGGAGTACCGACTATCCTGTCAGCACGCCTTTGAGAAGTATCTTCGGCCGCAAAACGCTGAACTGGCCTGCGCGATGCTGCTGGGGATTCGCTCGGGACTTCGAGACGAGACCTACCGTCGGTTCCGTGAAACGGGGACCGCTCACCTTTTGGCGATTTCGGGGATCCACGTCGGAATCATCGCGGGGCTGCTCCTCTTTGCCCTGCGCCTTTTCCAACTTCCCCGCCGCGCGATCGCCATCATTACCGCGATCATCATCGTCGGGTATGTCCTCCTCACCGACGCGCGTCCCCCGGTCGTCCGAGCCGCGGTACTGATTGTCATTCTCTGTGGGGGTACTCTGGTGCGGCGCAAGCCGCTGTCGATCAACTCGCTGTGCGCCGCCGCGGTTTTCATTCTGGCGATTCACCCCGCGGAGCTGTTCGATACCGGAGCACATCTCTCTTTTTTGGCCACGGGAGTTCTGGTTCTTCTCCCCTCCTTCGAAAAACGCTTGACCGCGTCCTCTTTGGGGAAACGCGTGGAACTGCGCTTTCGCGCGCTGGATCGTGTTCACCCGGTGAGGGGATTCTTCTTAAGAGCGGTTTATCGCGGAGCTGTTCTTTTGGCCGCAGCGCTGTATGTCTCCTTCGTCGTCTGGCTGATCCTCCTGCCGCTGGTGCTCAACCGGATGAATCTCTTTTCCGCGGCGGTCGTCCCCCTGACCCCGCTGCTCGGAATACCGACAATGCTGGCCTTGGGCGGTGGGTTTATTCTGATGCTCGTAAGTCCCCTCCCCGCGCTGGCTCATCTGGCGGCGCCGATCACTAATTTCGGCTTCGATCTGCTCTCTTGGATTCTCCAACGGGGCGAAATTCTCCATTCCCGCGCGATGGTCGGTCCTCCTGACTGGTGGTGCCTTTTGTTTTACCTCCCCTTGATCGCCTGGGTTCTGTGCCCCCTGACACGAGCGCGGCGTCAAGCGCTGCGTCCCCGTTTGGCGGCCCTGTGGCTGGGGGTAATGTTCCTGCTGGGGATCGGGGCGATTTTCTTCCCCCTTTGGCGTGACAGGGCCGAAGGGCACCTGCGCGCCGTTCTGCTTTCCGTAGGCCACGGCCAGGCCGTTTTGGTCCGTTTCCCCGATCACCGTGTCCTCTTGCTCGACTGCGGAACCTCGGGGGACCCGGCTTTTTTGGCCCGAACCGTCACGCGTGCGCTGTTTTCCCTCGGGTGCGGTTCGATCGATCTGGCGATTTTAACACACGCCGACTCGGACCATATCAATGGGATCTGTGATCTGGTCGGCTCGGTCCCCACCGGCCAGGTTGCCGTCCATCCCAAGATGTTCCAGCGCGAAGGGGCCTCCGTTAAACAGATAGAACAAGAATTGCGAAAACGCGGCATCGTGATCACCGAAATCGCCGCGGGGGAGTCGCCGGCGAACTTTCCCGAACTGACGGTCCTTCACCCTCCCCGTGGCGCGGTGGATCCCGAGCAGACCAACGCCAACAGTATTGTTCTGGCGCTGCGCTGGGCAGAAAGAGGGATTCTCTTCCCCGGCGATATCGACTCACCCAACGCGGAGTTCCTTTCGGCCGACCCGGAGCCGTTCGATATCGTGGTCGCCCCGCACCACGGGGGAAAGTCACAAAACACCGAAGCGATTCTCTCCTGGGCCACGCCCAAGACGATTCTTATCAGTGGGGGAAACTACCACCGCAACACCAAAGGTGAGGAGAAACTCAAAGACCAGGGCTATTTGGTACTTAATACAGCAGACAGCGACGCCGTCATCGTCGATATCGTCCAAAAGCCATTCTTCGGAAAGTCGTCCGCGGAAGAGGGAACGGCCGTCGGAAATCTCACCGTCACCGCCCTGCGCCGGAAGGCGCGCGGGCGATAACGGATTCTTCCACAAAAGGGCCACTAAGGCAGCGCGTGCCCCATTTTGTCTCGCTTGGTCTCGAGGTAACGACGATTGTAGGGGTTCACCTCGGTGACGATCGGAATTTGATCGACCACTTCCAGGTCGAAACCTCCGTAGATAAAGGCGTCTGTCTTCTTCGAGTTGTTCGTCATCAGACGAATTTTGTGAAGGCCAAGGTCTTTGAGAATCTGGATGCCGACCCCGTAGTCGCGCAGATCGACCCCGTACCCGAGCGCGAGATTCGCCTCGCAGGTATCGAGCCCCTGATCTTGAAGCGCGTAGGCCTTGATTTTTTCGGTCAAACCAATGCCGCGGCCCTCCTGGGGAAGATAGACCAGGACCCCCTGCCCCTCTTTTTGGATCATCGCCAAGGCCTGACGCAGCTGATCGCCGCAGTCACAGCGCAGCGAATCGACCAGGTCGCCGGTAAAGCAGGAGGAATGAAGCCGAACCAGAGGCGCTTCCACTTTGGTCAGATCGCCGTAGACAATCGCCACCGGCTCGCCGGTCTCGTACTTGATTTTATACGCGATGATTCGAGCCAGGCCATACTTGGTCGGCAGGGACGCTTCGGCGGCGCGATCGACAATCTTCTCGCGCTGACGGCGGTATTTGATCAGATCGGCGACCGTGATGATCTTCAGCCGATACTCCTCGGCCATTTTCATCAAGGTCTCAGTATTGGCTCGATTGCCGGTATCGTCCAGAATCTCGCACAGGACGCCGCACGGCCGCATCCCCGCCAAACGGGTGAGGTCGATCACCGACTCGGTATGGCCGGCACGGCGCAGGACCCCCCCTTCTTTGGCCTCCAGCGGAAAGATATGCCCGGGGCGGACAAAATCGGTGATCTTGCTCTTGGGATCGGCCAGCGCGCGAATGGTGGCGGCTCGTTCCTGAGCGGTGATCCCCGTCTTGCACGAGACATGGTCGACAGTAACGGTGAAGGCAGTCCCCAGCGGAGCGGTGTTGTCCTGAACCATCTGGCCGAGATCGAACTTAGCACACAGTTCGGGGAGAACCGGCATACAGACCATGCCGCGGCCATGGGTGACCATAAAGTTAATATGCTCGGGGGTCACCGTCTCGGCGGCGCAGATCAAATCCCCCTCATTTTCCCGATCTTCGTCGTCCATAACAATGATCAGTTCACCGCGGCGAATCGCCGCGAT
>CADBTE010000393.1 GCA_902797455.1 uncultured Planctomycetota bacterium
CGTCGCACAGATCGGTTTATCCCTTTTCGGCGTTATACAAAACGCGCCGCCGGCCCGTCAAGAGAAAAACGCCGCGGTGAGGCGGCTCCCGACGCTTGATTCACAAAAAAAGAGGCGACCGTCAGGCCGCCTCTTTTTTGAAGGGAAAGGAGGTATCGAGGATCAATAGTAAGGTGGCCGGTTCTCGACGGTTTTGAACGACGCGGTGATCGGCTTCCCCTCGCCGCCAAAGAAGCTGATCGGGGTGACGGAGACATCGTACTCGGTCTGCGGCTGGAGCCCTTCCTCGAAATGCTCGATCGAATCGGGGACCGGGTATCGGTAGAACTCGGACCAGACGTATTTTTCGAGGGCCGGTTCGCCGTCGGTTTTTCCCTTCTGGCGGAACGTGATGCGGTAACTTTGGGTATTCTCGCGGTTCTTCGTCTGCTCGAAGCGGAAGCCGCCCCCGTGCTCGGAGGTGTAGGGGACCTTTAGAACCGCGCCGTCCTCCCAGACGGGGATCGGGTACGAGTCGATCCGCGCGTCGGTGTAAAGGTAGCTGTCGGGATGCCCCGGCGCGGGGATGACGAACGAAAGCGGAAGGATCGTTTCGGTCGCCAGGTTGACGATCTTCAGATGGACCCGGCCGCTGCGGTGGACCTCGACCATATAAAACTGCGCGTACTCGTACCTCCCCTCGGGGTACTTCCAGTACGGCTCCTCGAGCATCTTCAAGTTGGCGAGCGACCCCGTCCCGAAGGCGCTGAAGCGATCCTGCCAGGCGGATCCCGGATCGCAGATCGGATAGTGCGAGTCGCCGGCGAAGTCGATCACCTGCGGGAACTCCTGGAAGAGGCCGAACAGGTCGCTCGGTCCCCAGTTGGCCTTATGGCAGCGGACGGTCGAGCGGCCGTAGAGCCACTGCGGCTGGCGGTTGGGATCGCGCGGCTCGGGGAGAGAGACCGGGTAGTGCTGGAAGAAAAAGATCGGTTTTTCCGGATCATCGGCGGCGGCGTCCTTGAGCTGCTGATGAACCCAGTCGATCTGATCGGCGAACATGCCGTCCCCGTAGCGGGTATCGGGCGGGGAGAGAGTAATAAAGTGATAGCCGCCGATCACCTGGTGCGCGCTGATCGGCGTGCCGAAGACCTCTTCCCAATGCTCCCGCGAACTGAGGTAGAAACCGTGGTCGGCGACCGTCAAAACCCGCTTAGTATCGGGAGGCAGCCCCTGATCCATAATGTCGCGAAACGGGAGGCGCTCGTCGTCGGCGCCGCTGTCGGTCATATCGCCGTTGACGGCGAAGGCGTCCAGCCGCGGATACCGGTGCGAGGCGCTGTAGCGGCAGACCCAATCGATCATCTTCCTGAACCGCCGCTTCTGGATCACCTGCGTATTGCAGGGGAAGGTAAAAATGGGCTCCCTCCCCGGAGGATTGGGGAAGTGGACATCGGAGGTGACCGAAAAGCGGAGCACCACCTCGTCATCGTCGTCGATCGTCTCGCCCGCCGCCTGACGGCCGAGCATTAAAAGCGGCGAAAGCGCCGCCGCGGCGAGAAAATTCCTCCGCCCCTTCCGGCGGCGGTTCGGTTTATGGCTGGTCCGTTGCATTGGTGTTCCTTTCGAGGCAAGACCCTTCTTTTGTTAAAACGCCTATTTTACCCCGTTTAAATGTGTTGTGTCAACGAAGCATCCATGTGCTCGCAAGGGAAATTTATTATAGATGGGGATAAAGTGGGTGGAATTCAGACCATTGTTGTGTTATACTGAATCTAAGAGCCTGGTTCGGGAGGGGGCCAAAGAACCATAGTTGAGTGAACAAAGGGTGATAAATCCCGGCAAGTCCGCAAATTTTCAGAAAAAATGTCCATTCACAAGGGAGAAAGATCAATGAACGCTCAGGAAAAAGAACTTTTTGATGCTTTGTATTATGATCGAGCCGAGAGTGCTAACACGCTCGAGAAACCATCGATGCGCGGGGTGAAAAAAAGTGTTGTCGAGAAATATTCCGATCAGGCACACTTCATCTATGAATTGCTACAAAACGCTGATGATGCCAAGGCCACGAGCGCCAGATTTGTTCTGGAGTCAGACCGTTTGATCTTCGCACACAACGGAACCAGACATTTCTCTGTCTCAAATCCATCCTC
>CADBTE010000394.1 GCA_902797455.1 uncultured Planctomycetota bacterium
CCTTCCGGGTGCGTCCACCCCTCGCGGTAGGGACGGGCCAGCAGGGCGTTGGCCGCCTGAGAATCGGTCTGGCCGGTGGCGATATCATACGACAGCGCCTCTCCCAGGTTCATCGAAACATTGCCGAGGACACAGCAGGCGGTCGAAATCGCCCCCTCCTCAATATCGCTGATACACTTCCCCCGCTCTTCGTGCTGGCGGATAAAATCGCGCATGAGCGTCCGCATCCCCTCGGAGGTATGTTTTTCGATATGCAGCGACGGGTCTTCGTTCTGGTCCTCGGGGAAGAGGTCGTACTCGTAAAGAACCTCACCGCTTTCGGTCGGCTTCGAGCGGTCTTTCGGGAGGAAGTCCCAGCCGAAGACCGACGCCTTGAGTGTTCCCTCGGTCCCGTAGAGGTAGGCCCCCCACGGGTGCCGTTCATCGGGGAGCCGGCCGGCCCAGCGGTGATTCCAGATCACCTGAAGATTCTCGTAGTCGAAGATCACCGTCTGGGTATCGGGGATATTTTGAATTCCCTTGGTAAAGACGTAACGGCCGCCGACGGAGGTGATCCGCTTCGGCCAGCCCAAACCAAGGAGCCACCGGGCCATATCGAACATATGGACCCCCATGTCTCCCAAAGTCCCGTTGCCGTACTCGAAGAAACTGCGCCACATACGGTCGGCGACCATCGGATAGAAGGGGCGCATGGGGGCCGGACCGGTCCAGAGATCGTAGTTGAGCCACTCGGGCGGATCGCATGGATCTTGGAAGATATCCCCCATCCCGTAGTAGGTGTAGATACTGACCTGAACCACCTGACCGAGCCGGCCGGAATCGATGATCTTCTCTTTCATGTCGATCAGATGGTGGGTGCCGCGCCGCTGCAGACCGACCTGGCAGACACGGCCCGTTTCGCGGGCGGTGCGCACCAGCGCCTGGCACTCCGCGACATCGACCCCGATCGGCTTTTGAACGAACAGGTCGATCCCTCGCCGCATCGCCTCGATTCCCGGAAGCGCGTGCTGATGGTCGGGGGTATCGACAAGCATCAGGTCGAACTGCTCGGAATCGAGCATTTCACGCCAATCCTCGTAGAGTTTCGGAACCTTCTTCGAGACCTGACGCGCCGCGGTCAATTCCCCGGCCGCTTCCAGGTGCTGCCGGTTGACGTCGCAAAGAGCGACGACATTTACCGGCGCGACCTGAAGCACCTTGAGCAGGTCGCTTTTGCCGTACCAGCCGGTACCGATCAGCCCGACCTTGAGGGTTTTGTCGGCCATCTCTTCGGAAAATCCGCGGTAGCCGGTCGTCATCGAGGCCAAGGCGCTCATCACGCCCAAGCCGCCAATCTGGAGAAAATCGCGTCGTCTCATTTTGCCTGTCGAGTTTCCTTTCTTAGCCGTAAATCGGACTTTTCTTTACCGGGGACATTCTTGATCGTTCGATGGAGTACCGCAGAGACAATCGTTCGGTCACCACCTTTGGCGTGGAGGGCATAAAATCCTCCGCGTCCTCCTTCTAACATTAACGTTGCTGGACAGCGCGTTGTCAACACTTCGGCGGCGGCAGAAACCACCTTTTGCCGATAAACTACCGCCCATTTTGATGAAGAGCACCCGTAATAAAAATACCCCCGGCCGAAGCCGGGGGTGGTGAAAACAAGGAAGAACTAAGGAGGGCAGGGCGCTACTGTTTGCAGATCTTCGCCACGAACCCCTCCAGTCCCTCGGGCTGATAGCTCTCCAGCGCCCCGGCGTCGCACACACGGGCGATCGCCGGATCGATCGGAAGCGAAGCGGCGGCGTCGATCCCAAAGCGCGCCGCGGCGGCGTCCAAATGGCTTTCTCCCAAGATGGAGTGAACCTTCCCGCACTGGTCACAGCGGAAGTACGACATATTCTCGACCAGGCCGAGGACAGGGATATTCATCAGCCGGGCCATATTCACCGCCTTGGCGACGATCATCGAGACCAGATCCTGCGGGGTGGTTACCACGACAACCCCGTCGACCGGCAGCGACTGAAAGACCGTCAGCGGAACATCCCCCGTCCCGGGGGGCATATCGACAAAGAGGGTATCGATCTGTCCCCAGACGGTCTCTTCCCAGAACTGCTTGACGGTTCCGGCGATGATCGGGCCGCGCCACAGAACCGGATCGGTCTCGTTCTCGAGAAAGGAGTTGATCGAGAGGACCTTGATGCCTGTTTGCGTTTCCAAGGGAAAGATCCCCATCTCATTGCCGGTGCAGTGCTCAAACAGGCCGAAGAGTTTCGGGATGGAGGGGCCGGTAATATCGGCGTCGAGGATAGCGGTCTTCTGCCCGGCGCGCGCGGCCAGTGTCGCCAAAAGGCCGGTGACCAGCGATTTGCCGACCCCGCCCTTGCCGCTGACCACGGCTACGCACCGCTTGATTTGGCTGTACTGATTTAGCACTGCCTTGGGGGGCGCCTGAGGTTCGGAGCAGTGGCTCGAGCAGGAGGAGCAGTCGCCGGAGCAGCCCTGTTCGTTCCCGCCGCAGTCACAATCTTGGTGATGGCCGCAGCTGCCGCCGCACTCATGCTCTTCCCGGTGGTGGCCGCCGCAGCCACAGCCGTTTTGGCGGTTGTCATCTTCTTGTCTCGACATAGATTCCTCTCTGGCTGGCGGCGCGGTTCAAAGCGCGCCTGTTGGATTTCCCCCGGGAGAATCCGAAGGGGTATGCTGCTCAAGGTTGGGCAGCTTTCGATTATATCACATCGGGCAAAACTTCAATAACTCTGAGGAAACGGCCTTTTCCGCGCGCGGGGTGTTTTCTTCTGGGGGAAAGCTGTAAAATCAAGGCGGTTCAGGGGCGCTCGGTGATGCCGCGCGGCCTTTTTTGGTGACAACAGCGGCGAACATAAAAACGATGAATATTCTCGGCATCGATTTGGGAACCACCACGATTGAGGGGGTGATCCTCGACACGCGGCGGGGGATCATCGCGAAACAGTCGCGCCCCAACGACGCGATTCTTCCCTCAGGCGGCGACGAGGACCTTCAGGACCCCGAGCGGATTTTCCGGCAGACCCTCTCGATTGTCGACGCCTTGTGGGAATACC
>CADBTE010000395.1 GCA_902797455.1 uncultured Planctomycetota bacterium
GCCGTTCATGAGGCGATCGATCAGTCGCTGGTGCGTGCCTGCCACGACCTAAGCGAAGGAGGGCTGGCCGCGGCCGCCGCCGAGATGGCGTTCGCCGGCGGCCTCGGCGCGCGGCTGTGGGCCGACGCGGTCGACGTACCGCTCGACGCCAAACAGCTCGCCTCCCTGGCCGCGCTGCCGGGCCTCAGCGAACGGACCGCCCCCGAGGTGGTTCGCCTCTTCGCCGAGTCGAACAGCCGCTTCCTCGTCGAGGTCGAGCCCGAAAAGAGCGCGGCGTTCGAGAAAATCTTCGCCGACGCCGATGTCCCGCTGGCCCAAATCGGGAAGGTGACCGAAGAGAAGCGGCTGGTCGCCGCCGACGGTGAGACCGTTCTTATCGACCGGCCGATCGAGCGGCTCAAAACCGTTTGGCTCAAGCCGTTTGATCTGGGAAATGACTACTAAGAAAGGGTGCTAAGGAACCAACGATGAAATCGAACAAACCGAACGTACTGATCCTTCGCGCCCCCGGGACGAACTGCGACTTCGAGACCGCCTACGCCTTTGAACTGGCCGGCGCCGCGGCCGAGCGCATCCACGTCAACCGCCTTTTGGAAGACCCGTCGCTTTTGGAGCGCTTCGAAATCCTCTGCTTCCCCGGCGGGTTCAGCTTCGGCGACGACGTCGCCGCCGGCCGCATTTTAGCGACCGAGCTGCGCCATCATCTCTCCGAGCCGCTGCATCGGTTCAAAGAGGCGGGCCGCCTGATCCTCGGTATCTGCAACGGTTTTCAGATACTCGTTAAATCGGGGCTGCTCCTGGCCGATGACGAGGCCCAGCCGAAGGCGACCCTCACCTGGAATAAAAGCGGCGTCTATACCGACCGCTGGGCCCACCTGACGGTCGACGGCGGCAAATGCGTCTTCCTCAAGGGAATTACCTCCCTCTATCTGCCGGTCGCCCACGCCGAGGGGCGGTTCGTCGGCCGTGACGACGCGGTCCTCGATCAGCTCCAGGCCAACGGCCAGCTGGCGCTGCGCTACGCCCCCGAAGAGAACCCCAACGGCGCCGAACGGAACGTCGCCGGCCTTTGCGACGAAACCGGCCGTGTCTTCGGCCTGATGCCGCACCCCGAGCGCTATATCGACCCGACGCAGCACCCCTATTGGACCCGGCTGGAGAACCTCCCCGAAGTCGGTGACGGACTGGCCCTGTTCCGCAACGCGGTCGAGTACTTCGGCTGATCCCTTCCTTGAAAGGGAGGCCTAAAAAAAGAGGGAGTCCCAAAGAATATAAGGAGACCCAAAGAATAATGTCCCAGCAAAATAAACGCCGCATTCTCGTTACCAGCGCGCTCCCCTACGCCAATGGCGATATCCACCTCGGCCATTTGGTCGAGTACCTCCAGACCGATATCTGGGTCCGCTTCCAAAAGCTGCGCGGCAACGACTGCCGCTATTTCTGCGCCGACGATACCCACGGAACGGCGATCACCATCAGCGCGAAGAAGAAAGGAATCACCGAAGAAGAGTTCATCGCCGGCGTCCACAAGGCCCACACGGCCGATTTCGCCGGCTTCGGGGTCGCGTTCGATCACTACGGCAGTACCAACGCGCCTCAGGCCCGCGGCGCCTGCGAAGAGATCTGGCGGGCGATCCGCGCCGCCGGTCTGGTCATCGAAAAAGAGGTTCAGCAGCTCTACGATACCGAGGCCAAGACCTTCCTGGCCGACCGCTTCGTGAAGGGGACCTGCCCGGTCTGCGGCAGGCCCGACCAGTACGGCGATAACTGCCAGTGCGGCGCCGTCTACTCCCCCGCCGACTTGGTCGATCCGATCAGTACTCTCTCGGGAACCAAGCCGGAACTTCGCAGCGCCACCCACCTGTTCGTCGACCTGGAAAAACTCCACCGGTTCCTCGACGAGTGGGTCGCCGGTTCCGGCGCGCTTCAGGACGAAGTCGCCCACTACCTGCAGGGGCAGTTCCTCTCCGACGAGCTGCGCCCGTGGGATATCTCCCGCCCGGCGCCTTACTTCGGCTTCGAGATCCCCGATTCCCCCGGCAACTACTGGTATGTCTGGTACGACGCGCCGATCGGCTATATCGGCTCGACCCGCCAGTGGTGCGACCTCACCGGCGAAGACGCCGACGCTTGGTGGAAAGACCCCGCTACAGAAATTCACCACTTTATCGGAAAAGATATCACCTACTTCCATACCCTCTTCTGGCCGGCGATGCTCAAGACCGCGGGGTTCAACCTGCCGACGAAAGTCCATATCCACGGCTTCCTGACGGTCAACGGCGAGAAGATGTCCAAGTCCCGCGGGACGTTCATTAAGGCGCGGACCTATCTCGATCACCTCGACCCGTCGTACCTGCGCTATTTCTTCGCCTCGAAGACCAGCCGCCGTGTCGAGGATCTCGACCTCGACTTCGACGAGTTTGAGACAAAGATCAATGCCGACCTGGTCGGAAATATTGTCAATATCGCCAGCCGCACCGCGAAATTCGCCCGGGATACCGGTCTTGCCGAGACCTACCCGGACGACGGCGGCCGATTCGCCGCGGCCGCGTCGAAAGCCGACGAGATCGCCGACGCCTACGAAACGCGCGACTTCACCAAGGCGATCCGTCTGATCCTCGAGTGCGGGTACGCCGCCAATAAGTTCATTGAGCAGAACGCTCCCTGGACGATGAAAAAAGAAATCACCGCTCTGGAGAAAGCCGGCGCGCCGGCCGAGGAAATCGCCGCCGCCCGCGCGCGGCTGCAAGATTCCGTCTCGGTCGCGCTGAACCTCTTCCGGCAGATCGTCGTCTACCTCTCCCCCGTTCTCCCCGATCTGGCCGCCAAGACCGAAGAGCTCCTGGGCGAAAAGATCGCCTCGTGGGAGGACGCGCAAAAGCCCCTCACCGGGACGGCCGTCGCCGAGTACAAGTATATGATGACCCGCGTTCCCAAAGAGGAAATCGCCAAAATGATCGAAGAAACCAAAGCCGAAACCGCCGCCGAATCGAACGCCGACCGCTGGAATGACTCCGGCGACCCGCTGCAGGCCGAGCCGCTGGCCGAAACCTGTACGATCGACGACTTCCTCAAAATCGACCTGCGCGTCGGGCGCATTATCGAGGCCGAACAGGTCAAAGAGGCCCGCAAGCTCCTGAAGCTGAAGATCTCCCTCGGAGGCGGTCAGACCCGCCAGGTCTTCGCCGGTATTAAAGCCGCCTATAAAGACCCCGAAAAGCTCATCGGCCGGCTGATTATCTTTATCGCCAACCTCCAGCCGCGCCAAATGAAGTTCGGATTGAGCGAGGGGATGGTCGTCGCCTCCGGGCCAGGCGGCGAGGAAGTCTTCCTCACCTTCCCCGACGAAGGGGCCAAGCCCGGCCAGCGCCTGCACTAGCCGGTGCGACCGGGCCGGTGCGACCGGCGGCGGGTATTCCCGCGGCAATTCTCAGGGCAGACGCCGCTTGCGGTGCAAGCGGATTTGGCGCACGCGAATAACGGCTCGCGGCTTCCATAACACAAATTCACGTTCCACCTTTAGGATAAAGGACCCGCCGCGATGGCGGCTGAACAGAACTATCTCAAACCGGATGTCATCAGGACGATCCGCCGGCTTGACTTAAAAGCCCAATTCATCGTGAAGGGGTTTGTGCACGGTCTGCACTCTTCCCCTTTGAAGGGCTTTTCGGTTCAATTCAGCGAACACCGGCGCTATGCCCCGGGCGACGACCCCAAAGACATCGACTGGAAGATCTTCGCCAAGACCGACAAATACTACGTCAAAAAGTTCGAGGCCGAAACCAACCTCACCGGCTGGCTTTTAGTCGACACAAGCCGCTCGATGGGGAGTCTCCCCTCGGGGGTAAAGGGCCCGGCGGAAAACGGCGCCGAGGGCTCGACCAAGTTCGACTACGCGATCTGCCTGGCCGCCGCGCTGGCCTACCTGATGATTCAGCAGCAGGACCCGGTCGGGCTGCTGACCTTCGATCAGCAGCTGGGCCGTTCGGTCGCGCCGAAATCACGCCGCTCGCAGCTGGCTTCCATCCTCTCGATCCTCACCGGCCTGCGCCCCGTGGGGGGAACCAATATCGCCCGCGCCCTCGATCAGACCGCCGGCCTCCTGCGTCACGCCTCGCTGGTGATGGTCTTCTCCGACCTGCTCGACGATCAAGAGGCCCTCCTCCGCGCGCTCAACCGTCTGCGCCACGCCGGTCACGACGTGATTTTGTTCCATATCCTCGACGAGGCGGAAGTGCGCTTCCCCTTCCACGGGCAGATCGAGTTTGAGGACCCTGAAAGCGGCCAAACCCTCATCGCCGATTCCGACGCGCTTCGCCGCGAGTACCTCGACGAGATCGAATCCTTCCGCGAAGAGCTGCGCCGCCGCTGCGCCGCCTCGCAAATCGACTACGTCCCGCTCGATACCTCGATCCCGTTCGATCGCGGTCTGACCGAGTATCTCATAGCCCGCTCCGCGCGGCAGTAATCCGC
>CADBTE010000396.1 GCA_902797455.1 uncultured Planctomycetota bacterium
CCGACCAACAGCGAGCTTTCGCCCGGATGAATAAACCCCTCGGTAACAGCATCGTGGATCGCCAGCGGGATACTGCTGGAGACCGTGTTTCCCCGGGTGAGCATGTTCGAGAAATACCGGGCTCCCTCAAGGTGGCAGAGGCCTTGAAGACGGGTGAGCATATACCGATTGGCCTGGTGGAAGATGTAGGTGTCGATCGACAGATCCCTTTGCCGGCATTCCTCTGTGAGCGTTTCCACCAGTGGGGGAACCTCCTCCACGGCGAAGCTGAATATCCCCGGTCCGTTCATCATGAGCTGTTCTTGGGATCGGAAATTCCCACGCATATCGGGGAGAACCTTTTTTGTCTCGTTCGTGGGGGGAGTCCGATGGGCTCCGGCTGGGACAATCAACAGATTGGCACCGCTTCCATCGGTCCCAAACTGAAACGGACCGATCGGGCCCTCTGAACCCGAAGGAACGGCAACCCCCTCGATGAGCGTGGCTGTTGCCGCGTCACCGAACAAGGGGCGGCTGGCTCGATCTCTCTCGTTGATGTACTTGGAGTAGGTCTCGGAGGTAACAAAGAGAACACGCCGAGCCAGTCCGGAATCGATCAGCCCTTTGACAATCGCCAACCCATAGACATAGCCGCTGCAGCCGAGATTGATATCGAACGCTCCGCACCTTTTCGATAGGCCGAGACGATCTTGAAGAAGGCAGGCCCCTGTCGGGAGGAAGTAATCGGGCGACTGGGTACAGAAGACGAGGAAATCAATACTCGCCGGATCGACGATACCGCTGTCGAGCAGACGCCGCGAGGCGGAATTGGCCATATCTGTCGCTGTTTCCCCGGGTGCGGCGATCGGACGGCTGACGATACCGAGCTTTCGCTCCATTTTTTCTGCCGTCCACCCGGAAAACTTCGCGATCAGCTCATCGTTATCCACCGTACGCTGGGGAACGTAGTAAGAAATCGCTCGAATTTGTGGGGAAAACGGCATAGGGAGTTGTCCGCGTGTTACTATCGGCGGCTCTCGGGAGCCCGACTGTGAAGTTTATCTGAATATCCAGGGGTCATTGTAAAGGATTGGGGAGAGTTTTTAACCCCCCAAATCGACCACCGGTGAGGGTGGCACTGACGGAAATTTGTATCGGTCTGGGACGTTTGGCTGTTTATTATTAGGGGAAAAATTCACTCTTTAACGAAAAATCCGGCCGATAACCCTTTGCTTTTGGCTTGTTCATGCCGGTATGTTCCCTATCCTCGGGGTTACAGCGTCAAAATTTAAGTCCGTTGGCATCAGGCAAAGACCTTGCCTTTCCGGCGTTTGTCGGGTTTAATCAGTAGGGGAGGAACTCATTTTCGCGGGTGGGTGAGGAAGCTCGACTATGTCAAAGTGGAAACATCTCTGGGCTAAGCTCAGAAATAAAATCGAGCCTGAAAACGAAGTTCGGCAGCCTCCTGTGGAGGTGAGTCGGAGTGAGCGGCTTTTAGACGCGATCGTTCGTTCAGTTCGATTGCTTCGTGCCTCTCAGCAGATAGACGGCCATTGGATCACGCCGCTGGAGGGTGGGGCGGTACCGCTTGCCCAGATGATTTTCCTTCTGGCTTTTCTTGGTTTGGAAAAGGGCGATGTGGCGCAGGAATGTGCTCGATCTCTGGAAGAAAAAATGCTTTCCGGCGGTGGTTGGGAGAGCGCTCCCGGGGAGGACGCTGACTTAGAGGCGTCGGTGGCGGGGTATTTCGCTCTGAAAATCACCGGTCGTCCCGCGTCGTCGGACAAGATGCGCCGAACGCGTCAGCGGATCTTTACTTTGGGCGGGGTGGTGAAGACCGCGGGGAATATTCGTTTCTTCCTTGCCCTGCTTGGACAGATCCCCTACGACCGAACGGCGGCGATCTCGCCGCTGGCGCTTTTTTCCCCTGTTGTTGGGGCTTGCCTGCTTCGTCATTTTTGCGCTTCTGTCCGGCCGATCCTGGTTCCAATGGCTGTTGTTTCCGCGCTTGGGCCTATTCGGCTCCTTTCGCCCGATCAGGGAATTCGTGAACTCCTCACCGAGCCGCTTCCGAGTGTATCGACCGCCAGTCGTCTGATTTGGTTTGCTCGGTCCCATCATCTCACCCCCTTCTCTCGACAGATCCTTCTTCGAGCGAAAATTTGGATGGTTCGCCATTTCCGCAGGAGTGATGGGCCCGGGGCTTCTTTTTTGGCCATTCTTTGGTCATGGATCGCGTTTCGTGCACTGGGGCTCGACGATGATTCCCCCGAAGTGGCGGCCTGCCGCCACGAGCTGGAACCTCTCGCGCGCCATCTGCCGGGGGGAGGTCTTGAGATTTCTCCGGCTGCCCCTCCGACCCGTGACACGGTTCTGGCAATCAAAGCGCTCCGTCTTTCGGGCTGTACCTCGGATGATTCGGCGATCATTCGCGCTGAAAATTGGCTGCTCGAGCATCAAACCTCTGAGCCGGGTGACTGGGCGGCCCGGGTCAACGTTCAGCCCGGTGGATGGGCTCTGCAATATCACAACGAGTTTTATCCCAACTGCGTCGATACGGCTTTAGCCCTGATGGTTCTTGCCGGGGCATTCCCCGAGGGGGAGGGGCTTCGCAGAACCGTGATCGGGAGTGACGATGTTCGTGATCGGATCGACGAGCGGCCGACACTTTTGCGCCGCAATGAGGCGGCCGCTGCCGGCCGTCGCTGGCTTCAAGCCATGCAAAATAAAGACGCCAGCTGGGGACTGTTTGACCGAGGGAAGAGAAATTCCTTTCCTGCCGTGGGAAATTTTCTCCCCGATTTCGGATCGATTGAGACGACCGCTTCCGTTTTGGAGTCTCTTGGACGGCAAGGATACCAATGGCATGGCGGCATCCGGTTTCTTGATCGTGCCGTCCGTCGTTTGCGCGCGTGTCAGAGTGATTCCGGATATTGGGAAGGACTTCCGGGAACGGATCGGGTTCGTGGGACGTATCAGGCGCTGACCGCATTGATCGCGGTACAGGTTCCGAAGGAAGACGAAGCGATCATTCGCGCCGCCCGTTGGTTGGAGTCGGCTCAGCTTGCCGACGGTGGCTGGTTTGACGATATCGGCCCGAATGGGGGTGAGGAGCATGTCTGTTCTCACTCTTCCCCTGTTCCGACGGCCTGGGGGGTGATGGGGCTGGTTGCCGCGGGGCGATCCGAAAGCCTGTCGGTCGCGCGTGGAGTCCAGTTTCTGTTGGATACACAGCACGATGACGGTCGATGGGACGACCCCGCTTTCTCGATGACGTTTCAGCCGAGTCGGTCACGCCTGAGGCACTCCGGTCCTCAGACCTATTATCCCCTTATGGCTCTGGCTCTTTACGCCGGCTCGGTCGGTGGGACGGGAGAATAAGCAATTCCCTGAATTCCTCTGGTTTCATTTTGCCGCGGAGGGGCAGTATCCAATCTCTCTCATGTCGACCGCCGATCGGGTCCCATGTTTCGCCAGGCGTTCATTTGCCTTGCTGAAAGCCGGAGAAAAACTGCATCCCCGTTCTTCTGTGCGTTGAAAAAACAGCGAAGTCCGGGGCCGTTCCCAGGTTTTTTTCTTTTGTCTGAGGTGGTACAATGAGATTCGTCGGTTTGCGTTCTCAGGGTGGAACGCGGTATTTCTTGAGTATGCGTTTTTTCACAGGAGAGAGATGATGCGCGCGAAAACGGTATGCGGGTATTTGATGATCTTTTTCGCCACGGTGTTTTTCCTTCCGTTGAATTTTTCGGCGGCGGCCGAACCGGTTCCGGTGATCTTCGATACTGACATGGGGAACGACATTGATGACGCTCTGGCGCTGGCGATCCTCCACGCCGGGATCGAACGCGGCCGGTGTGACCTGCTGGCGGTGACGGTGACCAAACCCGGGATGGCAGCCGCTGAATACATTCAGATGGTCAATTCCTGGTACCGTCATCCCGATATTCCGATCGGCGTTACGACCAAAGATATTCTCCCTGAACCGGGCCGATATCTCGAAAAGACTACCGCCGCTGCGAGGGAAAAGTTCGAGTGGGAATCGAAACGCTGTGACACGGCCGTTCCTGTCCTGCGTCGGGCGCTGGCTGCCGCGGCCGATAGTTCGGTGGTGATGGTACAGGTCGGTTTTTCGACGAACTTGGCCGATCTGCTCGATTCTCCCGCCGATGATATTTCACCGCTGAACGGGCGCGAACTCGTCGCCAAAAAAGCTCGGATCCTTTTGATGATGGCCGGGGGCTTTACCGAAGAGTACCAGGCGCACAAAGAATTCAACGTGGTGAACGATGTCCCGTCCGCCCAGAAGCTCGCGACCGAATGGCCGACCCCGATCCAGTTCTCCGGTTTTGAGATCGGTCCGGTTATTAGCATGCCCAGTGCGTCGATGATCAATGACTACGGTTGGACCGATTGGCATCCGGTACGCGACTCTTACGAGGCGTACTGCGGTTTGGACAAAAGTGCCTGGGCCTGGGATCTGACTTGCGCTTTGGTCGCGATCTTTCCCGAAGAGGGATTCTTTGACATGAGCGAGCCGGGTACGGTGACTGTCAGAGACGACGGGACGACCTACTTCACTCCTGCCGCTGATGGAAAACATGCTATCTTCCTGATGCCGAGTACCGAGCAGGCCGCCCGTGTTCGCCAGGCCTTTGCTCTGCTCTGCTCTCAGCCCAGGAAAAACTAAAGTCCATTACGGCTGGCAGCGATTGACGGAGGTGAATCAAAATTGGTTATCGCGGGAAACAAAAATGATCCTTCTGGGAATCACCGGTACTATCGCCGCGGGCAAAAGTACCGTCACACGGTTGCTTCGTCATCAGGGGGTCCCCTGTTTCGACGCGGATATTTCCGGCCATGAGGCCCTTGACCTTCCCGAGGTCAAGAGATCCTTGCTAAAGGTCTTTGGTCCCGAGATTTTCCAGACTCCCGTTTCCGGAGGTAACACCGATTCCCCATCACTGAACCTCCCTCCCGTTGATCGAAAACGCCTGGCCACAGCGGTTTTCTCCTCCCATGATCCGGAGCGTTCGCGCGGACGGCTTGAGGAGATCGTACATCCGGTCATTCTCGCCGATTTTCAGCGTTTTCGCCAAGCACAGGAACAGGCGGGTATCCCTATGGCCGTACTGGACGCTCCCCTGTTGTTTGAAACCGGTTGGAATCGGCTGTGTGATGTTGTTCTGTGTGTCGACGCGGAGGAGGATATCCGCGCGGCAAGAGCGAAGAATCGTCACTGGAGCCGCGGGGAGTTCCTGCGGCGGCAGGAAAGTCAGTGGCCCGCCGCTCGAAAGCGCCAAGCGGCTGATTTTGTTCTTTATAACAACCACTCGCGTGATGGTCTGGCCCATGGGCTTAACCGGGTCCTGGAGCGGATTCGGACGAGAGGAGAGTCGACAAATGGGGGGTAAAAAAGGCTTTTGCTCCGTTTTTTCCCTTTTTTCCCCTCTATCGGAGTTGATTTTTCCTCCGGCTTTGCGATAATAGGAGCCTAGGATGTTCCCGGGTTGCTTTTAGGTCGCCAGGACTGTCAGTTTCCTTCCCCCAAGAAGTGCCCGTTGTACGCGAAACGAGTGAGTGAATTCCTATTTTTCCCGCCAAAGAATAACCTTATAGATTTTAGTCCGGATCAGCTGGGTCTTCTGACGCCCAGCCCCCGGGTTAGTGAGTCAAAGGAGCGTAAGAGATGACAGCAAAACGAAAGGGTTCAGGAGAATCCCCGAAGAGCAGAGGACGCAGCCGAGGGCTGTCGCCGGACAGCTCTTTTCCGTCCGATGAGCGTTCGGCCCAGAGAGATCCCGGCTTTCAGAGCGAGGATGCTTCCTTTGAACCGATCGATGAGGAGCGTGCTCGTCTTGCTCGATACGCCGACGAAATCGAGGAGAGTTGGAATTCTCCCAATTCGACCACTCGTCGTGGTCCATCGCCTTTTCCGCCGATCCAGTCCGGATCGGACTTCCCTTCTGAGCAATCAACCTCTCAGCAGGAAGACAGCACCGATGGTTCGGGGCGTCCTTCCCGTTTCCTGAGTGATTCGGCTGAAAAACCTCGCCGGGTCTCCAGCCGAGGGGGAGACAGAGGGCGTCCGTCTCGCGCCATCGCGGAAGAATCCGCTGACGGCGTTTCGTCGCGGCAGGACGACGACCCGAAAACGTTCCCCGATTCTTACGACGCTCCTATCGATTACACCCCTCGGAAAGAGAGTATCTGGAACAACAATCCGTTCCAGCAGGCTGGAAATCGATCGGATTCCAGCGCCGTGAATTATTCCGATCGCCCGCGTCGGCAGTATGAACATAGCGAAGAATCCTCCGGCGATGATCGTTACCGCGCCGGTCGTCCAATGGATCGTTTCCGTTCTTCCGGTCGTCCTTCAGGAGGACCTTCCTATCGTGATCGTTTTGGCGCAGGAGGCGCCGAGCGAGGAGGTTCTTTCGAGGAGGGGGGGGACGGCGAGGCAGGTCGTGCCGGCGACGGTCCCGCGAACGGCCGTTTTCGGACGGGATATCCCTTTCAGCGCGGTGGTTATCGTAACGATGGCTATCGCGGCGACGGTTATCGTAACGATGGCTATCGCCCCCATCCTCAGGAGCGTTTCTATCGCCGTCACAACCGTGACATCGATGATCCTCACCAGCACGGCGGTTATAACCGCTACTACTCTTTCCGGCGTTATCAAAATCCCGGTTATTCGCTTGAGTCACTCGAGAACGTTGAACCCGAGTCGGCCCCGCGCGGGAAGTACGGCGAGCCTCTTTCTCTGGCTGAAGAGCTTTCCTCCGGACGCAACCGGATTTTTGACAGCAGTAAATCGGTCGCTAAAACGATCACCGAGGAAGAATTGGCTGCCGTTTCTACCCCCGATTGTGATGGGCGGGCTTATCTTGACTCGCTTCTGGCAATGGACGCCCAGGAACTGGTTCTCGAAGCCCGTCGTCAGAGTGGGGATGATCCGGTCAGCGCACAGCGCCGCAAGCTCGCGTTTCGTGTCCTCAATGAGAAAATTCACCTCTCCGGCCTGATGTACGGGCAGGGGACGCTGGAAATCCTGCCTGATGAATTCGGTTTTTTGCGGAACCCCGAATTCAACTACTTCTCTTGTCCCGACGACATTTACATCTCACCGAGTCAAATTCGACGTTTTGGGCTTCGAAGCGGTTCGACCGTCTTTGGTCAGATTCGACCGCCCAAAGAGAAGGAACGTTATTTCGCCCTCCTTCGGATCGAGAAGATCAATGGGGAAGACCCCAATCTTTTGGCCGAAAAGCCTCTGTTTGACGATCTGACCGCGATGCACCCCGACAAACGGATCAATCTTGAGACCGAAGACGGTGACATCAATACGCGTGTGGTCGACATGATCATCCCCGTCGGTTTTGGACAGCGCGGTTTGATCGTCTCCCCGCCGCGTGCCGGCAAGACGATCCTGATGCAGAAGATGGCTCGTGCCGTTCTTGAAAACTACCCGGACGCCTATGTCTTTATGCTCCTGGTCGATGAACGCCCCGAGGAGGTGACCGATATGGAGCGTCAGATCAAAGGCCCCCGCTGCGAGGTAATTAGCTCGACCTTTGATGAGCCGGCACAACGCCATATTCAAGTTTCCGAGATTGTTTTGGATAAGGCCAAGCGAATGGTTGAGTACGGGAAGGATGTGGTGATTTTTCTCGATTCCATTACACGTCTGGCCCGCGCCTGGAACAACGAGTGCCCAACGTCGGGACGGACGCTCACAGGCGGAGTCGATGCCAACGCTCTGCAGATGCCGAAGAAACTCTTCGGTTCCGCCAGGAAGGTGGAGGAAGGCGGTTCTCTGACGATTATCGCGACTGCCCTGATCGATACCGGAAGCCGGATGGATGAGGTCATTTTTGAGGAATTCAAGGGGACAGGGAACCTCGAGATATGGCTGGACCGTTCGCTCGTCGAAAAGAGAATCTGGCCGGCCATCGATATCTCCCGCAGCGGGACCCGCCGGGAGGAGATGATCCTCGATCCCGAGGAGTACAAACGAATCACGGCCCTTCGGCGAATTCTCAACGATATGAATCCGCCCGACGCGATGGAATTTCTTACCGAAAAACTGGTAAAATATCGGACGAACGCTGAATTCTTGATGAAACTTAACATGCGTTGACAGCGGGCTCCCTAACCATTTTTTATGAATGATAGACCCTCTTGCCACAGGATGGCGAGACGGGAGGAGAATGAGATATGACCGAGTATGAAGGTAAGATTGTCTCCCCCAAAGAAGGGAAGATCGCCATTGTTGTCTCGAAGTTCAATCAAACGGTGACGCGTTCCCTCTTGGACGGCTGCGTCAAGACACTGACGGCCCGCGGAGTCGCGTCCGAGAACATCGTGGTGGCCTGGGTCCCCGGGGCCTTTGAGCTGCCGACGGCTGCCTCACTTCTGGCCGAGGATTCTCAGCACAGCGCTGTGATTTGCTTGGGGTGCGTCATTAGGGGGGAAACGCCGCACGACACCTACATTGCCCAGGCAGTGAGTTCCGAACTGGCACGGATGGGTGTTGACTTTGGTATTCCGGTGATCTTTGGACTGCTCACCTGCAATACAAAGGAGCAGGCGTTCGCCCGCGCGGGTTTGGCGGCCGATGGTTCGGCCATCGAGACCGTTCAGGGGGAAGAACCTATGGTTCGCGACAAGACTGTGGAACCGGCCATCGGAAACAAAGGGGTTGAGGCCGCTGAAGCCGCTTTAGAGATGATCGATCTGATCGGTCAATTCCCCGAGATTGAGTCCGACGAGGAAGACGACCCGTCCGAAAGGATGACGGCGCGTGCGGCGCAGTATCGCGCGGGGCAATTTGATGATGACTCGGACGTTGCAGAGTACGTCAACCTCGGCAGCGAATACGATGAGGACGACGAGGATGAGTTCGAGGAATTTGACGAGGGGGATGATTTCTTCGAAGATGATCGTCCCTCGAAGGGAGGACGTGGGCGTTTCTCCGGTGCGTCTCACACGGGTTCCAAAAAAACTGGGTATGGCCGTGGTTTCGATCGGCAGGCGCCGCGGGGCAAAGGCGGTTTCGACTCCCCGCGCGGCGGCAAGGGACCTAAGGGACCCAAGGGGGGGAGGGGAACAAACTTCCGTCCTGGCGGTTTCGGAAACGGCGCGAAGGGAAAATCGGGCCCCTTTAAGGGGAATGGCCCGCGTGGAGGGAAAGGGAAGAGGTATTGAGTTTAACCGCCCTTGATGTTTTCACCCGGGTGTTTCCACTGTAATGGAGCCGCGCCATGACGATTTCCCCGAAAAAGAAAGAACCCACTCCAAGAAAATATCAGAGTTTTTCACGGATGGTCGTGTTTCAAATTCTCTGTCAGCGAGACATCAATCGCTCGGACACTCCCTTTGATGACGAACAGTTTATTGTGACCGAGGTAGATCCCGATGGTACGGATACCGAAGATTCGTCTCATCGCGGGGGATTGCTTCCGGTCAATACCACCGAAGAGCTGGAAGGGATTCAGGCCTGCCTGCCTCCCGAGGAAAATGATCGGCCATCGGCTATCCGGTTTGCGCGTGATCTTCGTGAGGCCGCGCTGGCTCATCGTGAAGAGATAGATCAGAGGATTGCCGATACGGCGTTGAATTGGTCGTTGTCCCGAATGACGCTGACCGATCGCAACATCCTTCGTTTGGCGTTGGCGGAGCTCCTCTATTTTCCGACTCCTGTGGCTATTGTCATCGATGAGGCGATCGGACTGGCGAAGAGTTTTGGTTCTGAGAATTCCGCGTCTTTTGTCAATGGAATTCTTGGGAAAATTGTTGATTCGCTTCCTCCGCGAGATTGACGATAGATGTTTTTCTCGGATGGTGGAGACACCCAGAATCGAAAGAAGGACTAATGGGCTTTTTCGGAAAAATCAAACAGGGTCTTAAAAAGACCTTAAAAGTACTGAATACAGACGTTCGTGACCTTTTTAAATCGGAAGGTCAGCTCGTTGACGATGCCTTCTGTGAAAAACTGTTCGAGACACTGGTTAAAACCGATATGGGGGTCGAGGCCGCGCAAGGTTCGGTTGACGCGATCAAAAAACAATTTCGCGGCCGCGTGGTTCAGCAGCAAGAAGTCATCGCTGTGATCAAAGAGCGTCTCAAGAAGCTTATGGAACAAGAGGATTCGGTGATTCGTTTTGCCTCTGCCCCTCCCACGGTGATTCTCTTTTGCGGCGTCAATGGCTGCGGAAAGACTACCAGTATCGCGAAACTAACGAAGATGCTTGTGTCTCAGGGGCACAAAGTGGTTTTGGGGGCGGCCGATACCTTCCGCGCTGCAGCGGTCGATCAGCTCAAAATCTGGGCCTCTCGGCTGGGAGCCGAGATCGTGACAGGCCCCGCGGGAAGCGATCCGGCCAGTGTTGCACATCGGGCTGTTGCCACGGCGAAGGATACGGGTGCGGATGTCTGTATTATCGATACCGCCGGACGTCTTCAAACGCAGAAAAACCTGATGAACGAGCTGGAGAAGATTGGCCGCGTGGTGGCCAAGCAGATTCCCGAGGCCCCTCACGAGGTTTTCCTGGTGCTGGACGCGACGACCGGGCAGAACGGCCTGTCACAGGCGAAACATTTTACCGACACGGCCAAATGCACGGGGATCTTTCTGACCAAGCTCGACGGTACCGCGAAAGGAGGGGCTGTTGTCGCGATTCGTCAGAAAGTGGGATTGCCGGTCAAGTACATCGGTCTTGGGGAATCGGCTGACGATGTCGCCCTCTTTCATCCCGACGAATTCGTTGACGCTATGTTTGACGGTATCTGATTTTCCCACTCGGTCACGGCTTATTCTGAAAGCCGGCATATAGGTCAAAACCGTTGGAGTACCTATGGCCCTGAATCGCGCGATCTCGATCTGTTTGGCGATTACCGCGCTTTTTTCCATCGCGATGCTGCAGATGGGCGGGGATGCGGAGCACCCCCTTTTGCTCCCGGTCTTGGCCGTCCCGATCCTGGGGACGGCGGTCTGGTGGGTTGATTTCAAGGAGAAGTTTTCCCTTTCAGAAGGTTGGGCAAATGTGCTGATCCTTCTGGTGACGATACTTAATTTGGGGAAACTCATTCAGGCCCCCAGTATGTTTTTGGCCTATTCCATCGCTAATATTCTCATCTGGGTTCAACTGATCCTTTTCTATCGAAAAAAGGATATCTTGGTTCTATATCACATATTGACCCTTTCGTTCGTCAATGGCGGCGTCGCGTCTGTTTTTCATAATACATCCATTTTTGCCCCCCTTCTTCTCGCCTTCTTGTTTTCTGTCATTGTCGCGATTTCGCTAATATTCCTTCAGCAAGAGAACCGTTACTACCAAAACAACGCATTTTTAAAGCCAGCGTTTGGCGGCGGCGAAAAAATCGAGCGAGTGACCGTCGGTCACCTCGCTGTCTTGGCTGCCAGAACCATCGTCGGTTTCCCGCTGATGCTTGTGCTGGGGTACCGTTGGAAACAGTGGATCGAACGGGGACATCATTCGAAAGGCAAAAGAAAATCGGTTGAGGCGGCCGCGGTACAGATCTCTCCAAAGCAGACAACGCGAATGCCTCTTGTTGATCAGGCGCCCAGTTTTTCGACAGCCGCGGTTCCGTCATCGAGTCCTCCTGTGAGTGTTCGATATGTTGTCGGACTTTTGTTCGGCGCTTTGGGGTCGTTGATGCTTGGTGTTTTGATCTTTTTGACGCTCCCTCGTTTTCCTGAAATCGAGATTGGTCAGATCCGGTTTGGACACGATCAGTGGCGGGGGACACCAGCCACGGTTAGATCGGTAGTCGGATTCAATGAACAAGTCCGGCTTGGGGAAATCGGACCTTCGGCCGATAATTTCGAAAAGGTGATGACCATCCGTTTTTCGGATCAAGAGGACGACCGACGGCAGGTTCTTCCCGAGAACGCCTTTTTTTATCTTCGGGGGACAGCCCTGGTTCGCTACGAGGATCGCTCTTGGTTTGCCCCGACCCCCACTTCCGAGAATTCTCCTGGAACAAGGTTCATCCCCCATCGGGGAAGATGGCCAGTCCGAGTACAACGGGGGCAGTCAAAGACCGAGGGATTTCAGGAGGCGATGAAGGGACCTGGTTATCTTTTCTCCGGAAAGAAAGAGACGCTCGGCTACGCGCTGTTTGATCGGCGCAACGGGGTTGTCCGGGAGGAGATCAATATGTTTCCTCTTTCGACGCCGATTCTGTTCACCGTTTGGCCCTATTTCCAGATTGGGCGGACATTCGGCCGTTTTGAGGATGGACGCTTGATTAGCATATCACGCGACCCGAACCGACAGATACGAGCGACCTATTACACCAATGCCTTCTCTTCTGAAGGGCAGATCGATCTGATCCCCTATCAGAACGAGACGGACCGGCTTCTGGAACAGGCGATCTCGTATGACGCCGAGAAGTTCCCCGCGCTGAGTGAATTGGCCGTTCGTTGGGATAGGCAGTCCGGTCTTTCCCCGGAGCAGGTGGTTCAGCGGGCAAAGAATCTGGAAAACCATCTCCGCTCCAGCGGAGAATATCGCTATGTTCGAAGTGGTGTTCAACGGAAGGCGGAAATCGATCCTTTGGAAGATTTCGCCACGGAGCATCGTCAGGGACACTGCGAATATTTTGCCGGCGCTTTGGCTTTAATGCTCCGAGCCATTGGAATTCCATCGAGAGTAATTGTAGGCTTTATGTCTCAATATTCACCAGACGCGGAGGGGTTTTCCACTGTCCGGCAGTCCGATGCCCACACCTGGGTGGAGGCGTATATTCCACCAAGCGCCATTCCGGAAGGAACTTATGATCCGACGCTGGAGCAGGAACGGCAATGGTGGTCGCAGGGCGGGTGGCTTCGTTTAGACGCAGTTCCTGTGGAGGAGTCGATGAAGACGTCCCGTTCTTTGGCGATCAGTTGGGGGAC
>CADBTE010000397.1 GCA_902797455.1 uncultured Planctomycetota bacterium
CAGCATGCCGAACACGCCTACGCCCATATGCCTTGCGGCATTATGGATCAGTTCATTTCGGCGATGGCTCGTGAGGATCACGTGATGCTCTTGGACTGCCGCAGCCAAGAGACCACGTTTGTCCCGATGTCCAATCCTGATATTGTCGTCCTGGTGACGAACACCAACGTCAAGCACCAGCTCTCCGGCAGTGAATATCCCGAGCGCCGTCGCGCGTGTGAAGAAGTGGCCAAAATTCTCGGTGTTCCTCTGCTTCGCGACACCACGCTGGAGGCGCTCGAGGCCGCGAAAGAGCAAATTCTTGCCCGGGAAAACGGGGAGGTCATGTTCCGCCGGGCCCGTCACTTCCTGACCGAAGAGATCCGTACGCGAAACCTCTGCGAGGCGATGCACCAACGCAACTGGAAGACCGTTGGCCAGCAGATGTACGCCGGCCACCAGTCGCTGCGCGATGATTATCAGGTCAGCTGTCCGGAACTCGACTATCTCGTCAACAAGGCCTATTCCATCGGTCTGAAGGGGGGGATGATCGGTTCGAGAATGACCGGCGGCGGCTTCGGCGGGTGTACCGTTTCGCTGGTTTTCCGCCACTCGCTCGAGTCGATACAGGAGGCGCTGGAAAAAGACTACTTCGCCCGAACGGGGATTCACACCACCAGTTTCGCCACCCGGCCGGCCGCCGGCGCGATGGTTTTGCCCACTCCGTGAAACGCCCCATCCCGTGAAAAACTGATTCGTCCCTTTATGGCCGCCAAACCCACTTTAGTTGTCTGTTTCCGCTCTGAACCGGTCGCTCAGCCGCTGATTGACCGCATAGCCGCCGCCTGGCCCGAGGTTGATATCATCAATACAGACCAAAGCGGCATCGCTTCGGCGCTTTTCCAAGCGGATTATTTCTGCGGCCACGCCAAGGTCCCGGTCGACTGGGACGGTGTTGTCTCTCAGGGGCGTTTGCGCTGGATTCAGTCCTCCGCGGCGGGGATGGATTGGTGCCTGGTTCCGTCGGTGATAGACTCCGACATCACCGTGACCACGGCCGCCGGTGTTCTCTCCGATCAGGTGGCCGAGCATGGTATGGCGCTGATCCTGGCCTGGCATAGAAATATTCGCCAATTTGTGCTCGATCAGTTCGCCCCCCAGGGGAATGAGTTCTGGCATCGTTTCAAGCGGAAACCGACCTGGGATCTGACGGGCAAAACCATTGGGATCGTCGGTCTCGGCGGTGTCGGCCGGCGTTTTTCCGCGGTCGCTGCCCCCTTCGCGCGCCGTCTTTTAGCGGTCGATCTCTTCCCCGAGAATAAACCGGCGCATGTCGACGAGCTTTGGGGAGCCGATCGTCTGGATGACCTTCTGGGCGAGTGCGATGTTGTCTTTCTTTCCCTGCCTCTGAACAGCCAGACCCGCGGAATCATGACCGCCGAGAAATTCCGCCGCATGAAGCCCGGCGCCCTTCTGGCCAATATGGCGCGCGGGGGGCTTATCGATACCGACGCGTTGGTCCAGTCCATTGCCGAAGGGCATTTGGGCGGAGCGATCATGGATGTGACCTCCCCGGAGCCGCTTCCCGCCGATCACCCGCTTTGGGATTTCCCCAATGTTCTGATTACCCCCCATGTCGGCGGTCAGATTCATTGCCGATTTGAGGATATCTGCGATATCTTCTGCGAGAATGTCCGCCGCTATAAAGCGGGCGAGCCGATGATCAACTGCCTCACTCACGAGGGGAAACAGCTCGGGTTCCCCCTGCGGGGCGCCGGCTATCCCCTTTGGATCGACGTCAAGCAGGTTTACTCCTCTCGATCTTAGATTAGCGTGCCGCGGGGCTTGCCTGCGGGGGCAATCGGCCGCGGCGTGTCTTATGCCCGAAGCGCCGCGTCCGCCTGTAATACCCTATTGTTTTATCCATCTTGTATAACAGTCATGAGATATACAACAGTTATGACTCTTTCTTTTCTCCTGCGAGAGATTTTTCGACGGCCGATAGCCGTTATCCTGTGAAGAGGACCTCTGTATACCGGCGGGACCCCCCCGGTGAGAGGCAAAAAGGAATTCGGCTGCGAGCGAAGAGTAAGGGCGTTTTGAAAGACGGCTTTAACCTCGCTCGTCGCTTCCGCTGAAGGATTCACGATGAGGATGGGAAGCGGAATTCCGGGTCTATCGGGAGGGACAAGAAGGAGTATCTGATGCGTGTTGGATATTTGTTTTCGGTGCTTGGGAGCGCTTTGCTGGCGATCTGCCCGGCGGCAATGGCAGAGGAAGACGTGATTGTCGCTTCCGAGGAATTGAGCGCGGTCCCGGCCTCCCAGACGGAGGAGATGCTCTCTTATTCGACCCAATGGGTTCAGCAAATCGCCCCCGATACCCCGCGCGGCAACGATATTCAGTTCCACGGCTATCTCAATGCCGGGGGGATGTTCAACGATCATGGCGCGAACTACAACGTGATCTCGGTCAACTCGGATAACCAGATTGGTCTTGACGGTGCCTGCGCGTGGATCGGTAAAGACGCCCGCACCGGGCACGGCACGGTCGACTGGGGATTTGGGCTCGACGCCTTTTTCGGCCGTGACGCCCGTTTCCTCTCCAGCTACGCCGGTTTTGACAGCAGCATGGAGACCGGTCACCGTTCGGACTATATCAACGGCTGGGGGCTCGATTATGATAACGAAAGCTACGGATTCGCCTTCCCGCAGGTCTACGGCGAAATGTCCGTCAAAGATGTTGTGGTGAAGATGGGGCATTTCTACACCCCCTTCGGTTACGAGTCCGCCCGTGCCAGTGAACGTTTCTTCTACAGTTTCGGCCGCAACGAGGAAGTAAACCCCGTTTCGCACACCGGTGTCCTGGCGACCTACAAGGGATTCGACGGGATAGAGCTTACCGGCGGCTGGGTGATGGGAGAAAACAACCTCTTTGAACGTGGGTATGGCGAAAGTCTCGTCATCGGTTCGGTCAATTTCTTCAATCAGGACCGCACGAGCTTGAGGTACGACATCCTCAAGGGAGACGGCGCGGTACAGGGGCTGGCCGGTGATCTGTTCCGCAACGACCTGGTCTTCGAGACCAAGATCGATTCCAACTGGGAAACCGCCTTCGTCTTCAACTACGTGGAGTTCACGTCCTATGACGGTCCGGCCGGCGCGTTCACCGGCGACATCACGACCTATATGGCTCTGGGTGGGTTGGACGCGTTCAAGTACGAGAGTCTGGCCGGTTTCGTCTACTACGACCTGTGTCCCGGCTGGAAACTCGGAACCCGTACCGAATGGCAGCGCGGCTGGTACGGCGATAACTCCTACGAGTGGATCGACCTGGGGCTGGGCGCCAACTGGGCTCCGATGAAGGGGGATAACTTCCTGATTCGTCCCGAAATCCGGTACGACCGCGCGGTCGTGCCGATCTTCGCGGACGCGTCTGACCCGAAGGACGATCAGCTGACTTTCGGATTTGACGTCCTGTGCAAAATCTAGGGGCCGCCTGACACTTAAAGCGAAGCGGCGGTCTTTCTTGAAAGACGGGCCGTCGATTCCGGCGCGCGGAGGGTATTCTTCGCGCGTGTTTTTTGGGGGGGAGTGTATTTTGCGGGAGAACGCGTCGGCCAATCCAAACCGTGAACGTATTTTTCCCCTAAAAACCAAGGGCCGGCAGCGGTTTCGCCTCCTCTCTTGAGTCCCTCAGGGGGGCTTCGAGGGCCGAGACGCTCGAAATCTCAAAATGCCGCGGCAGCCCGCAATACCTCGTTATTTTACCTATCTTGTATAACAGTAATGACCTGTATAACAGTTATGACTATTTCTTTTCTCATCTCTATAAATTTCTGTTCAACCGGTTGCCGTTATTCTCTTAAGAAACCTCTGTATGCTGGCGGGATTGCTCAGTGGGAGGCAAAAAAGGGATTCGATTCCGAGCGAAGAGAAAAGCGTTTTGAAGGACGGCTTCGACCTTTGGCCCGGCGCTTCCGTTGAAGGATTCAGATAGAGGACAGGAAGCGGAATTCCACGTCTATCGGAAGGAACAAGAAGGAGAGTTCTGATGCGTGTTAAGAATGTGTTTTCGGTGGTCGGGAGTGTTTTGTTGATGATCTCCCCGGCGGCAATGGCAGAGGAAGACGCGATTGTGGTGGCCGAGGAAGCGGCCGTCCCCTCCCCCCCGGCGGCCGCTCAGGCGGAAACGGCTCAGGCGGCCACTCAGGCGGAGACGGCTCAGGCGGCCTCCCCCTATTCGACCAATTGGGTTCAGCAGATGGCCCCCGTCAGGCCGTGCAGCAGCGGTTTCAAGTTCAGCGGTTATCTCAACGCGGGGGGGCTGTTCAATGACCATGGCGCCGCGTTGAACATGAATTCGGTCAATTCGGATAACCAGATCGGTTTCGACGGCGCCTACGCGTCGATCGTCAAACAGGCCCGCACCGGGTACGGCGTGGCCGACTGGGGATGGGGGCTCGACGCCATGTTTGGCCGTGACGCCCGATTCCTCTCCAGCTACACCGGCTTCGACAGCAGGATGGAGACCGGTCATCGTTCCGACGGCACCGAGAGTTACGGATTCGCCTTCCCGCAGGTCTACGGCGAGATGGCGGTCAACAACCTTGCGGTGAAGATGGGGCATTTCTATACCCCCTTCGGCTATGAGTCCGCCCGTGCCGACCAGCGTTTCTTCTACAGCTTTGGCCGCCACTTTGAAACAACCCCGATCACGCACACCGGCGCCCTGGCGACTTATAAGGGAATCGCCGGGATGGAGATTTCCGCCGGCTGGGTGATGGGAGAAAACAACCTCTTTGAGCGCGATTACGGCGAAAGTCTCGCCATCGGTTCGATCAAGCTCCTCGACGGAAACCGCACGAGCTTGAAGTACGACATCCTCAAGGGGAAGGGCGCGATGTTTGATGAAGGGGGCGATCTGTTCCGCAATGACGTGGTCTTTACGACTCAGCTCGATCCTCTCTGGGAGACGGCCCTGGTCTTCAACTACGGGAAGTTCGATTCCGACGGCGGGGAAACGACCAAGTACACGACCCTGGGCGGCTATCTCTTCTACGATCTGTGCCCGGGGTGGAAGATCGGTTCCCGCGCCGAATGGCAGCGCCAGTGGGGCGACAGCGATTCTCAGGAGTTTATCGACCTGGGTCTGGGCGTCAACTGGAATCTCGGCGGGGATCGTCTCCTGCTGCGTCCCGAAATCCGGTATGACCGCGCGGTCGAGCCGATCTTCGCGGACGGTACCGAGGATAGTCAGCTGTGTCTTGGATTTGACGTCCTCTACAAAATCTAAGAGCCGCCTGACACTGAGCAAAGCAACGGTGAAGTCTTGACTTAAAAGATTTCCCGTCGATCCCGGCGCGCGTGAAGAATTTTCTTCACGCGCGTTTTTTTGTGGGAAGTGTTTACGGGAGAATGCGCCGGTTGATCGGGACCGCGATCGCTTTTTTCCCCGAAAGATAGGGACCGGTGACCGATTCGCCGGATCGCTTCAGTTCCTCGGGGGTTCCCTGCGCGACGATCCATCCGCCCCGAGGTCCCGCCTCGGGGCCGAAGTCGAGAAGGTGGTCGGCCGATTCGATCACCTGACGGTCGTGCTCCACCATTAGGATCGTATTGCCTAAAGACCGCAGCTTTTCAATGGCGCGGATCAGACGCGCGTTATCGCGCGGATGCAGCCCGATGGTCGGTTCGTCCAGGATATAGAGAACCCCGGTCAGGCCGCTGCCGATCTGACTGGCCAGGCGAATCCGCTGAGATTCGCCCCCCGACAGCGTACTGGCGCCGCGATTGAGCGTCAGGTAGTCGAGCCCGATCTCGACGAGGAAGCCGATCCGCTGCCTGATGGAAGCGAGGATATTCCCCGCGGCCTTTTCCTCGATCTCGGTGAGGCGCATCTCCTCGAGAAACTTCTGAAGCTGGCCGAGCGGCATCCGGCCGATTCGATCGAGCGTCACGTCATGGAAACGAACCGCCGAGGCCCGGTCGTTGAGCCGTGAGCCCAAGCAGTCCGGGCACTCAATCTCTTCGGTCTCGAAATCGAGACGGCGGCGGAAAGAGGGGACCAGCCGCTGCGCCTCTTCCACCGCCGGGAAGATTCCCTTGTACGAGAAGGTGATCGGAGGGAGGTTCTTGTCGGGACGAAATTCGAACAAACGCTGGGGGACCCCGCGGAAGATCACACGGCGGAAGCGGGAATCGAGCTGATCGTAGGGGACATCCATCGGGATCCCGCACGCCAGACAAAACGCCTCGAACATCTTGTAGTTCAGACTGCGGCGGTCCTCCGGGACAAAAAGAAGGGCTCCTTCGGCGAGCGTCTTTTTGGGGTCGCGCAGACAGTACAGAGAGTTCATCCCGACCTCGACCCCGGTTCCCTTGCAATGCTCGCACCAGCCCAGGGGACTATTGAACGAAAAATGGTGAGGCGTGAGGCGGTCGAAACTCTTTCCGCAGCGCGGACAGGTTCGGTGGCTGCTGTAGCGCGTTTCCGCGGGGGTATCGCTCTTGTTCTCATCACTGGTTAAGGCGATGATCTCGCCGCGGCCGATCTCCAGGGCGTGTTCCACACTGCCGGCGATGCGGCTGCGGAGCTTTCTCTCGTCGGGGAAGCTCGATGGGAGAACACGGTCGACCACGACCTCGATTTTATGCTGAAGGTGCCGGTCGATCGGCCCGACGGCGTCGAGCCGGAAAATTTTTCCATCGATTCGAACCCGCAGGAACCCATCCCCCAGAAGCTTTCTCCAGAGCTTATTGGTGTCGATCAGCGCCTCGGAGCCGAGGGGAGCCAGGATCAGGATCGGCGAGTCGCCTGCCTGCGTCAGGAGCCGCGCGACGATCTCGTCGACCGACTGAGTTCCGATCGGGATATCGCAGTCGGGACAGTAGGGGGTTCCCAGCCGGGTAAAAAGAACGCGGAGGTAATCTTGAATTTCGGTGATCGTCCCGACGGTGGAACGGGCCGCGCGGCTGACTCCTTTCTGCCCGATCGCCACGGTTGGGGAAACGCCGATGACGCGGTCGACATCGGACTTTGGCATCTGACCGAGGAATTGACGCGCGTAGCTGGACAGCGACTCGACGTAACGGCGCTGTCCTTCCGCGTAGACGGTCGATATGGCTAAAGAGGACTTCCCGCTGCCGCTGTGTCCGCAGCAGACGGTTGTTTTGAATCGGGGAATATCGACGGAGATATTCTGGAGGTTGTTCTGGCGCGCGCCCCGAACGAGGATCGCGTCGGCGGAGAAATCATCCTCCCGGTCGGTCGGTTCTTCTTTCCGGCGGGGGGTGATATCTTTGCCGTGATTTTTGATATGCTCCGCCAGCGCCCGGCCGGTGTACGATTTGGGATTGCGCATGATCTGTTCGGGAGTCCCCTCGGCGATGACCCATCCCCCTTCCTCTCCCCCCTCGGGGCCGAGATCGATCACCCAGTCGGCCGTCTTGATAATATCGAGGTTATGCTCAACGACCAGAACGGTGTTCCCCGCGTCGGCGAATCGGTTGAGGATCGACAACAGCTGCTTGATATCGGCGAAATGCAGTCCCGTGGTCGGTTCATCCAGCAGATAGAGGGTCCGGCCGGTGGAGCGTTTAACCAGTTCGCGCGCCAGTTTGATTCTCTGCGCTTCCCCTCCCGAAAGGGTGGGGGAGGGCTGGCCGAGTTTCATATAGCCGAGGCCGACATCGGCCAGCGTCTGAAGCTTGGGGGCGATTCGGGGAAAGTTCTGAAAGACCTCGATCGCCTGACGGACTTCCAGGTCGAGAATTCGATCGATCGACATCCCCTTAAAGACGACCGAGCGGGTTTCCGCGTTGAACCGATGGCCGTTGCACACCGGGCAGGTGACCCACGTATCGGCCAAAAAACCCATATCGAGTTTTAATGAGCCGTTCCCTTCACAGTTTTTGCAGCGTCCGCTGTTGGTGTTAAACGAGAATCGCCCGGCGGAGAATCCCTTGGCCTTGGCCTCGGGCAGGTTGGCGAAGAGTTTGCGAATATCCTCGAAAATCTTGGTGTACGTCACCGGGTTCGAGCGGGGAGTCCGCCCAATGGGGGATTGATCGATGGCGATGAGCTTATCGAGGTGCTCCACCCCTTCGATCTTATCGTAACGGCCCGGCTGGGCCTTGGTGCCGTTGAGCTCTTGACCGAGCGCTTTGAGCAGAATCTCATTGACCAGGGAGGACTTTCCGCTTCCGGAGACCCCGGTGACGCAGATGATCCCCCCCAGAGGAATGGTGACATCGATCCCCTTGAGATTGTTTTCGGCCGCGCCGTAGACCACGAGCTTTTTGTCCCCGACCTTTCGGCGTTTTTGGGGGATCGGGATTTCGTCTTGGCCGCTGAGAAATCGGGCGGTGACACTGTTTTCGGTCTGCTTAATGACTTCCGACGGGGGGCCGGAAGCGACCACGTCTCCCCCGAGGGTGCCGGGACCGGGGCCGAAATCGACCAGCCAGTCGGCCGAGCGCATCGTCTCCTCGTCGTGTTCCACCACGACGACGGTATTGCCGAGGTCACGCAGATGCTCCAGGGTCTTAATAAGTCGGTGATTATCACGGCTGTGAAGCCCGATCGACGGTTCGTCCAGTACGTAGAGCACCCCGGCCAGGGAGCTTCCGATCTGCCCGGCCAAACGAATCCGCTGCATCTCACCGCCGGAAAGGGTCGGCGAGGAGCGCCCGATCGACAGATAGTCGAGCCCGACGTCGCGCAGGAACCCGAGGCGGGAGAGAATCTC